>JACCWJ010000017.1 GCA_013697705.1 Gammaproteobacteria bacterium
CCGTTAGGTGACTCAAACTCGGTAACTTTGTAACGCCTTGGCTCTCCCCGTCTGCTAACAAAATACTTAATCCCACCACCCGCATATCAAACGGCGTGTGATTGATCATCATTTCCGAGAGTTGTTGCGTCACCGCTAAGGTGGCTCTTCGTAGCACTTCCTTTGCGAGCGGCGTTAAGAGTTTGACCTGGCTAAAGCCCATATTAACGCCGCCACCGACTACGGAGCTGACACCGACCATCGCGGCTTCCCGCCAGGATACTTCTGCTTGTGCATGCAGGCCCACCAGTAATTCTTGACCAGCTGCGTCGATTAGGGTGGCCATCACACCGCCCAATACCAAGGTGGCCGAACCCACCATGCTAACGCCCATCGCGCTGAACATGAGCGGCATTAATGCACCGGCCAGCACCGGGGCGATTATATTAGCAGCCACCACGGCTAAGACGGCGATGACCGTTTTACCAAAAATCACCATTGGGTTTGGGTGCAGTTTGTGTTCCGGGGTTTTGAGGTGGGGATAGATAGCGCCTAATATTTTTTGTGTAAAGAGGTAATACGGCGTGCGCATAAAGGCTTGGTTTTTAGTGGGGAGTGGCGCGGGGATATGGAGTCCCGGGTAACCCGCAAATAAACTACTGCTGTCAACTAAGCCATTGGCTTGCGTGATTTGATCGCTGTAACTTTCACTGCCGGTCATCTTCATCGCAAGACTATCCGACGTATCATTTTGCACCACGCTTACATTTTGTCTGGCAATGGCCGGAGCGGTAATAATTAAGTTTGAGGAGTTATCGCCTTTGTGTTTCCGTTTATCCAGCGTCGCCTGCAGTTTTTGCGCTGAGCTGAGATGACGCTCTTCAACATACGGGCCGGCAGGGTCGGACATCGCGGTGAAATCACTCTCTTTGCCCCGCCACTGACTGGCATTCCCCACTTCAACGCCGCCGTGATCGGTCACCGCTCTGCGCACCAAATTTAAACTCGCGGCGCCCGTGGTGGTGTTAAATACGCCTAAGTTTTGGTCTTGCGTACTTAAAAAATGGCTCTCTGAGCCCTTAAGCTGTAAACCCTCGGGGTCCCCGAAACCGGTATACATATCTTTAGTAAATATCGATTTCGCGGCGGTGTTCTGGAATGCCACCAGGGGCGGGTATTTGGCCTTCGGATCGGTTTCGTCTTGCTGGCCCGTAATGTGGCGCGGGTGCTGCCATCAGCATTATAATAGGCAGTCGCCGCCTGATACGGAGTGCCCCCCCGCGGGAGGGGGATGATCGTTTGGGGGCCATCTTCCGTGAGGGGACTCTCAACTCATGTACCGATTAAAAATTATCTCAGCCATTCCGGCTTTTTTCCACTAATGACCCCCAATGTTTCAATTTTTGCAGTAGCGGCCAACTTACCAAGTATTGAAGGATCAAATTTATTGAGTGCAACCATTATTTCACCTATGGATTCCCCAACGGAAGCTAAGATAATTTGATTTTCTTCTGAATTACTCGCAAATATAACAAGTTTTTCGAGAATTTCATTAGAGGGGTACTTTGCTAAGTAAATTGCAGCATCATCTCTCTCATCAATTCTCCCAATAGGGTCAAAAAGGATTTCCAACAATTGCTCAATGTGATTGTTCATATTATCTCATGCATTATGGTATAAAAATAAAAGTGAATCCTCGGTTTTTCTTGCTTAGCGGGAAATTATCCAAAAATATGGGATGGTTCAATAGCTTAATTATTGTAGTCTTTATATTGAGCTAAATTTGAAAATCAACTAAATAGCAAGCTGACCCGTCCCCTAAACCATACAGATAAAAATCAGGTATGTCAGGCCTGACCCCGTCCTATGTGCGCACGTTACTTACGAATCGGCCCCTTTGAAAAATCGTTATTTCCCCTGTTTTTTTAATTCAATCTTCTTGAAATAATCTTCTGGATTGGTCACATACTTTACAGCTGTAGAATGAGCAATAAGTTTATGTAATAAGAAAATGTCTGGATCAATTATTTTTCGAATTTCTGGCACAAAAAAAACACAATTTAATTTTTTTGCCAATAATATTATATTGTTAATTAACCCCTTTATTTCTGTTCTTAAATCTAAACGTATCGTGATAGATTCTACTTGATCCTTATTCCGCATCCACACTTGTATATCATTGTGCTCATAATCACCCCAAATTATTAGTCTTGAATTCCATGATTTACCTTTAGGTAAAAAGCTGGAAATTATATTATCGAACACATTTGATAAATGGTGGCCTTCCCAGGCCTCTGCTACATCATATTGTTGTTCTAGGTCGTATAAACTCTTTGGATTATATTCATGATATATAGCCCAGTCCCGTGGTAAAAGTTCAATAGTAAATTGGTATATAGCCATTCTTCCCCTCTAAAATTTATGGGCCAAAATAATTTAGCAAATCTTTCTCATCACTGTAGCCCTTATAAGGCAATTTAACTTCATTAACTGGTACAGCCTCAAAACCCAGTCTTTTTGCAGCTTGTAGTCTATGATGGCCATCTACAACATATTTTTCACCATTATATTCAACATATTTAATTGGTTCATTAATTCCGTTTATTTTAACGTCTTCTAAAAATACCTGAAATTTTCTTTTACTCATCGAGAGTGATTCCGTAGGATTTAGTTGCGAGGGTGATAATTTCTTTAAAATACCTTCCCCTCCAAGAGATTTACCCCTAGTAGACAAAACACCTAACCCTGAAACTAATTTGCCAAAACTATCTTGAGCGCCTGATAATACTTTCGCGCCAAAAGCCGCAATCTCAGGACTCGCACGAAGCACTTTAGCACCCACAAACGCGCCACCTTTTAGTACCCCTAGCTCTAAACCTCCCATTAAATAATCTTCCACTGCATGGAATGATTCTACTGGAGGGTCTGAAATTTTACGAATTCCCTGTGGCGTTGCATAGTAAACATTATCGTGCCGGTCCATATAGTGAGTTCGACCGTCAAGCCCTACCCAATTTTTTGTCATAGCCGTATTGTGGGAAAGTGAGTTTTCATAATAAGCTTCATTGTGTGCCGTTGAGGAATTTCCTTGCCACCTCTCCTTCTGCTTACTCGGCGCCGCCTGATACCGCTGCATTAAATTCCCTTCATTCGGCAGCTCAAGATCCTTCGGATAAAGGGATCTGTCAAAATTGCTGACTGCTTTTCTTTCCCAGTCATTCTCAAATACCTCATTGACATCCGCCCAGTTCTTCTTCGGCGCTGTGGAGTGATAAGGTGTCTTCTTGATCCCCTGCTCATGATTCGTCTTCCTCGATAAATCATCAAGCTTGTTCTGGTTAGACCTTTGCGGAGAAGATTGCGCGGTGTAACTCGGCGCTGGCGTTTTCGGCGTAAAGTAACGCTCTATATCCCCGATCCCCGTATTAACAATATTACCCAACCCTTGTCCTAAGTAACTGCCTACTTGGCTGCCGAGTACTTGCGCTATCGTGCGCTCTAAATCTAGGCGTCCTGTTAGTACTAATTGACTCACTACCGGCTCCGTTAGGTGACTCAAACTCGGTAACTTTGTAACGCCTTGGCTCTCCCCGTCTGCTAACAAAATACTTAATCCCACCACCCGCATATCAAACGGCGTGTGATTGATCATCATTTCCGAGA
>JACCWJ010000018.1 GCA_013697705.1 Gammaproteobacteria bacterium
CATGGCAACCGCATCAAAAACCCCCTTGACAAACATTTGAGGCTTGAATTTCCCTGGATTTCGCTACGCTACATCCAGGCTACTTTGAGGGTGTTGTAGCCTGGATGTAGCGTAGCGAAATCCAGGGTTTATTCAGTTTGATGCGGTTGCCATGCATCAGTGTAGATCAAAGTCAGATGCTGGATCCCGCGATCAAGTCGCGGGACGAGGGGACGACGGGCTGCAGGGACGGAGCGCGGCTCATGGCTATGTGGGCGGGCTGATGCCTATAGCTGATAAGTATGGGTATGGCAGGCTGATAACTAGATGTGGAGGCTGATGGCAATATCGAAACCTGCATCCGCATTTCTCCCTCTCCCGCGTAAATTACTATTTTAATTGTGTGAGCCTTTCGCGGGAGAGGGCTGGGGTGAGGGCCTTTTCCCTTTAACACAGCGTCACTCCAATAAGATAAGGACAATAAAGGGCTCTCAAAATCGCTCGCATTACAGACTATTAAGCAGCGAACTCTTCCGTTTTGTAAATAGCATACTGATCGTGCACTAAACCAATGCGGGTTTTAACGGCTAAGTACAATATTACGATACTAAACAGCGCAATCACTAAAAAATCCCATCCGAAAGAAATAATATTCTTGCCACCAAATGAGCCCAAGTATGAGATTACAAAAAGTCCGCTAAAATAAGGGGCAATCCACAGTATTGCTTTCAGGCCCGTGTTTGTAGCGCTAATATTGCCACGTAGATAGGCGCCTACAAATAAAAGCAGCCCCATGCCAATGGCAATTTCAAATTTCCAGATAGTCTCCCATCCAGTCCAATAACTGATGAGGTTACAGAAATAAAAGGCAATAAAACATAAGAGCTGGGCGGCGGGTAAACGAAAGCCTCTTTTTTCATTGGGTAATTGTAAGCGTAAACACAAAAGAGAAATGGGTCCCATCGCATAGGAGATCACCATCGCAGAGACCAAGAAACTCACCATGGCTTGCCAGCCCGGTAAGGGTAAAAATAAAAACATTCCAATCAAGAAATTGAGGGAAATGGCAAAAACAGGAAAGTGTTGCTTGTTTAACCGAGAAAAAATACTGGGAAAGTAACCATTTTTACTCATGGCATATAATATTCTTGCAGTAGACGTCACATAAATGAGTCCGGCGCCGAGTGGCGATACAACGGCATCGATATACAGCAGCTTTAAAATCCAAACCAGCCCCAGTCCCGCTGCGATACCTGCATACGGCCCTACATCTCCCGTGAAACTCAAATTGTTCCAACCAGCGGCTAAACTTGAATGGGGAATGGCGCCGATAAAGGCAATTTGTAAGCCAATATACAACAACAAGCAAATAACGATTGACCCAACAATAGCGAGGGGGATTGCTAAACGTGAATTTTTAGTTTCACCGGCGAGTTCGACACCATGTTTAAAACCAGTAAAAGCAAAGGCCACTCCGCCTGCTGCTACTGCAGTCATAATATCATGCCAGTGTGCGCTAAATGATTGAGTATCGATCGCGTAGAAATGTGGAATTTGAAACCTTGTTTTAATAAAAAACAAAATAGTAAGGATGATGACCAGCACTTTGAAGCCGAATAAGATGAGATTAAATCTGACCAATCCTTTGAAGCTTGCAATATTAACCACGCAGAGTAAAAGCATAATTAGGGCGGCCCATAACATTCCCATGGGGGTCAGAACAGGTGCATTGTTACTCATATGTACCAAGAAACCAAAATAGGTTGAAGCGTACTGTAAGACCGCCTGCACTTCAATGGGGGCCATAGTCAGGGCTGAAATCCATGTAATCCAGCTCATTATGAAACTGGTTAAGATACCGTGACTGAGTTGGGGGAATCGCGAGCTGCCACCCGCTATGGGCAAAAAAACAGAAAGTTCCGCAAAAGTTAGTGCGATCAAAATAGTGACTAATCCGCCAATTATCCATGCATAGATGGCATAAGGGCCTGCCAGTTTTGCTGCATAGAAAGGGGCGAAGAGCCAGGCAGAACCAATCATGCCGTTGATGCTAATCAGTAATAAGTGAAAAGGCGAAAATCGTCGATGGAGTTGGTCCATATGGTTTCCTTGATTCACATCTAGAGGTAAAACAGAGTCAGGATGTAACGAGCAGAATTCGGATTTTACCGAATTACTTTCGTCGCATCCGGACTACAAATTCCCTATTGTCGTAGCGTATGTTCAACGATGCTTCACTTCGGGAACATCTCGGCGAGTAGGACCCGTATAGAGTTGACGGGGGCGGCAGAGCCGTCGCTTTGGGTCACTTATCATTTCATTCCAATGGGAGATCCAGCCAACCGTCCTTGCAATAGCAAAAATTACGGTAAACATATTGGCAGGAATTCCAAGGGCACTGAGTGTAATGCCTGAGTAAAAATCCACGTTGGGATAAAGTTTTTTCTCAATAAAATAGTCGTCTTCCAAAGCGATTTTTTCTAATTTCAAGGCTAATTTGAAAATAGGATTATCGTGACCGCCCACTTCTTTTAAGACTTCATGGCAGGTTTCTCGCATGACTTTTGCCCGAGGGTCGTAATTTTTATATACCCGGTGGCCAAATCCCATTAAGCGAAATGGATCATCTTTATCCTTGGCGCGCTTGATATACTCTCCAATGCGAGCTTCACTGCCAATTTCACGTAACATATTAAGTGCGGCTTCATTAGCCCCCCCATGCGCAGGCCCCCATAAAGCGGCAATTCCTGCGGAAATACACGCAAATGGATTCGCGCCGGTTGAACCCGCCATTCTGACCGTAGAAGTTGAGGCATTTTGTTCGTGATCGGCGTGTAGAATTAAGATTCTATCCATTGCTCGCACTAAAACAGGGCTCGGTTCATATATTTCAGAGGGGGTGCCAAACATCATATGTAAAAAGTTTTCTGAGTACTTCATTTTATTTTGGGGATACATATAAGGTTGGCCGATAGAATATTTATGGCACATAGCAGCGATAGTGGGCATTTTTGAGATCACGCGGTTAGCCGAAACCACGCGATGTTCTGGATTATTAATGTCTAGAGAATCGTGATAGAAGGCGGATAATGCACCCACAACTCCCACCATAATGGCCATAGGATGCGCGTCACGCCGAAAACCATTCAAAAAGTTATACAGCTGCTCATGCACCATCGTATGGTAACAAATGTTATATTCAAACGATTGCTTCTGATCTGCGTCAGGCAATTCACCATTTAATAATAAATAGCAGACTTCCATATAATTGCATTTTTCAGCGAGTTGTTCGATCGGATAGCCACGATAGAGAAGTATCCCTTTATCACCATCAATAAAGGTAATTTTGGATTCGCAGGCGGCCGTTGACATAAATCCGGGGTCGTAGGTGAAGATATCTTCTTTACCCACCTGATTAATATCGATTACTTCCGGCCCAAGGGTGCCGCTATAGATAGGGAGGTCTAAATCTTTGTCTTCAAAGGTCAGTTTTGCTACTTTCTGCGCCATTATGCCACCCTCATTCTTTTTATAAGATTGGATCCAAGAACTATAGCTAAATAAGAGGAAGGTTGTCAAAAGATGCACACGGTAGGAGCGGAATTAGTGCGTTATTTCTTCAGAATGATTCGATAGTAAAGAAATCCTTTTAATTCGATAAAAGATTGTGTTAAAAATGTTTTTTAATTTTTCAGGTAATTATTCAGTTTTTATATGAATGAGGAACCTCACCGTGAAAGACAAACGACCAGTCTACTTGGACGTAACTAAGTATAAATTTCCCAACACTGCGATAGTCTCTATTCTCCATCGTATTTCTGGAGTTATTCTATTCTTATACATTCCTTTCTTAATCTGGGCCTTGGATACGTCATTATCCTCTGGAGAGCACTTTCAACAGCTGCTCTATAATTTTGATTGGCCTGTAACCAAATTTTTCTTGTGGGTCTTGTTAGCATCACTCATCTTTCATCTTGTCGCAGGTGTTCGACATCTTTTTATGGACATGGGCATCGGTGAAACACATCGTGGAGGTCGGTTAGGCGCCAACTTAGTCTTCATCATTTCACTCGTGTTAATATTAGTGGCGGGGATTTGGTTATGGTAGATAGTATACTGAGTTTAAGTACGCGCGGCCTGCGTGACTGGTTAATCCAACGGGTAACTGCATTAATTATTGGGTTATATGCAATTTTTATCATTGGCTTCATAATCCTTCACCCCCAAATGCAGTTTGATGAGTGGCAATCCTTGTTCTCATTCAACATAACGAAGATTTTTAGTTTATTAGTTCTTTTTAGTATTATTTTACACGCCTGGATAGGTATGTGGACCGTATTTACGGATTACATCACGTCATGGCGTTGGCGTTTATTTTTAGAAATTTTAGTCGCCATATTATTTTTTGGCTTACTCGCCTGGGGCGCAGTTGTTTTGTGGGGATTTTGATTAAATGAAAATAACTCAGCAAGTTTTTGATGCAATTATTGTAGGCGCTGGGGGCGCGGGTATGCGCGCTTCGTTACAGTTGGCGCAATCTGGTTTAAAAGTTGCCCTTATCTCCAAAGTATTTCCAACTCGTTCTCATACCGTTTCTGCTCAAGGAGGCATTAATGCTGCACTGGGTAACACAGACGGCATAGATGATTGGCGCTGGCACATGTACGACACCATTTTGGGTTCTGATTTTCTAGGGGATCAAGACGCTATCGAATATATGTGCAAACATGCCCCTGCAACCGTCTATGAATTAGAGCATATGGGATTACCTTTTTCCCGCAATGATCAAGGCAAAATTTATCAAAGAGCATTTGGGGGTCAGACCCTCAATTTTGGTCAAGAACAAGCGCATCGTACGTGTGCCGCAGCGGATCGTACCGGGCATGCAATGCTCCATACCCTTTATCAAAAAAATCTTGAAGCAAAAACCAACGTGTACAGCGAATGGTATGCCGTAGATTTAGTAAAATCTAAAACGGGCGGTGTGGCAGGTGTCATTGCATTATGCATAGAAACGGGCGAGGTGGTGTTTTTGCAATCACGTGCAACCGTATTGGCGACCGGCGGGGCGGGTAGAATCTTTGCAACCACAACGAATGCCTATACGAATACGGGCGATGGTTTAGGCATGGCGCTTCGTGCAGGATTTCCAGTGGAAGATATGGAAATGTGGCAGTTTCACCCCACAGGAATTGCGGGCGTCGGTGTATTGATTACCGAAGGCGCGCGTGGCGAGGGCGGCTACCTATTAAATAAAAATGGTGAACGTTATATGGAGCGTTATGCTCCACATCTCAAAGATCTCGCTTGCCGAGACGTGGTTTCTCGTTCATCCATGATAGAAATCAGAGAAGGCAGGGGTGCAGGGTCGCAAGGCGATTACGTCATGTTAAAGCTGGATCACTTAGGAGATGATATTTTAAAAACACGTCTACCGGGTATCACAGAGCTGGCACGTACTTTTGCAGGGGTTGATATTCGAAAAGATCCTATTCCAGTAGTACCCACCTGTCATTATATGATGGGCGGTATTCCTACCAACATTTATGGTCAGGCGTTGACAGTGGATGCAACGGGGGCAGATAAACTCGTTGAGGGGCTTTTTGCGGCGGGTGAATGTGCGTGCGTTTCGGTGCATGGCGCAAATCGTTTAGGTGCAAACTCATTATTAGATATTGTTGTTTTTGGTCGAGCGGTGGGGCTTCACTTAGAATCTATCATCAAAGATGGCTATGAAATGCCTTCTGTTAGCGAAGATGATATCGATGCTGCCTTGATGCGTTTAAATAGACTAAACGAAACGAAGCAAGGGGAGTCTGTTCCAAACGTACGGGCTGAGATGCAAAAAGTGATGCAAGAAGATTTTGGGGTATTTCGTACAGGTGAACACATGCAGCAGGGGCTTAAACGTCTTGATGCTATTGAAGCACAATCACATCACACTGTCTTAGGTGATCACAGTCAGGTATTTAATACAGCAAGAATTGAGGCACTTGAATTAGACAATTTAATGGCCGTTGCTAAAGCCTCTGCCGTGTTGGCTGAAAATCGTAAAGAGAGTAGAGGGGCACACTCGCGTTTGGATTATCCACAAAGAAATGATACTGATTGGTTAAAGCATTCTTTATATTTTGCTGATGGTCGTATTGCTTATCGTGCCGTCAACATGCGTCCACACGAGGTTGAGCCATTCCCACTTCAAGAGAGAGAACAATGATGAAATTCAGTATTTATCGTTTTAATCCGGAGAGTGATAAAGAGCCCTATATGCAGGACTATGAACTTGACCCTGTAAAAATAAAGGGAAAAATGATTCTCCATGCACTCGAAGCATTAAAAGAACAAGATCCCACCTTAGGATTTCGTCGTTCATGTGGTGAAGGCGTTTGTGGTTCTGATGGCATGAACATCAATGGCAAAAATCATTTAGCGTGTATGACTTCGTTAACGCATTTGCCAGACCATATTACCTTAAGACCGCTCCCAGGTTTTCCCGTTATTCGCGACTTAATCGTCGATATGACCCAATTTTTTGAGCAATATGGTAAGGCATCTCCCTTCTTAATGAATGACAAAGATCATCCCACCAAGGAGCGAATACAAACGCCTGAACAGCGTGCTAAATTGGATGGATTATACGAATGTATTTTATGCGCTTGTTGTTCAAGCTCGTGTCCTTCGTATTGGTGGAACCCAGATAAATTTTTGGGACCCGCGGCGTTACTTTGGGCTTATCGGTTTATCGCAGATAGTCGAGATACCCAAACTAATGAGCGGTTGGACGCTTTGCAAGATGCATTCAGCTTATTCCGTTGTCGCACGATCATGAATTGCGTTGATGTCTGTCCTAAAGGACTTAATCCTGCTAAGGCTATCGGGCACATTCGACGTGATATGTTAGAGAGAGCTGTTTAGTAATTTTTCGTAGTAAAGGGCATAAATAATGCAAGACAATAGTATGAAATCGCTTCTGGCGACTTCTTATTTATCAGGGGGTAACGCCTCTTATATTGAAGAGTTATACGAGATTTATCTTAAGAATCCGGACGGTGTTCCTCAAGAGTGGCAGAATTTTTTTGAATCATTGCCCAATGTTTCTAATATGGGTACCACTGATGTATCGCATGCCGATATTAAAGATTATTTTTTACAGTTAGCGAAGCAGCCGCGTGCATTTCATGTTCCTATCACCGCGGATGCATTGAAAGAACGCAAGCAAATTCAAGTCGAAAAACTCATAGAAAATTATCGTCGTTTTGGCCATTTAGCCGCAAAAATTGACCCTTTAGGTTTTCAACGGCCCGAAGTCAGTGAGTTACAGCTCAATAAATATAATTTAAGTGAAGCTGACTATAAGGAAACTTTTGCTGCAGAAGGATTAATGGGCAAATCCCAGGCCACACTCAAAGATATCTATACTAAATTACGTAATGTTTACACCGAAACGATTGGTGCTGAATATATGTATATTAGCAACCAAGAAGAAGTTCGTTGGTTACAACATTATCTAGAACAAAAAAAATCCTCTGTAATTGCTGCAGAAGATAAACCTGAAATATTAAAACTTTTAACGGCAGCCGACGGACTCGAGCGTTATTTAGGCAACAGATTTGTCGGGCAAAAGCGTTTTTCATTAGAAGGCGGAGATGCTTTTGTACCCTTGTTACATGAAATCATTAATCGATCAGGCAGTGAAGGTGTAAAAGAAGTTGTTATTGGGATGGCGCATCGTGGCCGATTGAATGTGCTTGTAAACGTTATGGGTCAATCCCCAGAAGAACTTTTTCAAGAGTTTGAAGGCAGAAAAGATTACGGCTTGACCTCAGGAGATGTGAAATATCATTTAGGATTTTCTTCTGATGTGGCCACAGTCGGTGGGCCAGTGCATCTGTCGCTGGCTTTCAATCCTTCGCATTTAGAAGTTATCTCTTCTGTCGTAATGGGCTCAGTGCGCGCCAGGCAAGACCGGTATGAGGATGCACACCGCAATCAAATCACTGCCATCCAAGTGCATGGTGATGCGGCTTTTGCGGGTCAAGGTATTGTGATGGAAACACTCAATATGTCCCAAACGAATGCTTATTCCGTAGGGGGCGCCATCCATATTGTGATTAACAATCAAGTGGGTTTCACTACCAGCAATCCAAAAGACGCACGCTCTTCTTTGTATTGCACAGATGTGGCTAAAATGATTGAAGCGCCTGTGTTTCATGTGAATGGTGACGACCCTGAAGCGGTGGTATTTCTAGGGCAGCTCGCGACTGATTATCGGAAAAAATTTGGTAAAGATATCGTTATTGATTTAGTTTGTTATCGTCTCCATGGTCATAATGAGGCAGATGAACCTTCCGCTACGCAGCCAATTATGTATCAAAAAATACGCACTATGGATTCTCCTCGAGAAATTTATGCGCAAAAGTTAATTAAGGAAGGGATTGTTACGGAAGCTCAATCAAAAAATTTGGTTGATGAATACCGTGAAGCGTTAGATCAAGGCAAACAAATTATTGTCAATACGGTCCAAAACTCCCAGCGTAAATCGCAAAATTGGTCTCAATTTATTGGTCAAGAAACGAATGTGGTTGTTGATACCAGCGTTAGTAAAGAGACGTTAAAGAAACTGGGGAAAAAGCTCGAAGAATATCCTAAGAATTTTGAATTGCAGCGCCAAGTGGGAAACATGATGGAAGCGCGTGCTCAAATGACCGAGGGTAAGGTGCCCCTTGATTGGGGATACGCAGAGACGATGGCGTATGCAACGCTGTTAGATGAGGGTTATCCCATCCGCATTACCGGACAAGATTGCCGCCGTGGTACCTTTGGTCACCGACATGCGGTGCTCTATGATCAAAAAACAGGCGAGTCCTACTTTCCTCTAGCCCATCTGAGCAAGGATCAACCTTTTTTCCATATTTATGATTCATTATTATCGGAACAAGCTGTAGTGGGATTCGAGTATGGCTATGCCAAAACTCAGCCCAACACCTTTACCGCCTGGGAAGCGCAGTTTGGCGATTTTGCGAATGGTGCTCAGGTTGTTATAGATCAATTTATTAGTTCTGGTTGGCAGAAATGGAAGCAACTCAGCGGCCTTGTTATGCTATTACCGCATGGTTATGAAGGCATGGGTCCAGAGCATTCCTCAGCACGACTAGAGCGCTATTTGCAACTTTGTGCACAACACAATATACAGGTCTGTGCACCGACTACTCCTGCTCAAATCTTTCATTTATTAAGACGTCAAATGGTAAGACCTTTGAGGTTACCTCTTATTATCATGACGCCAAAGAGCTTGCTCCGCCATAAGTTGGCGGTATCAACACTGGATGATTTAGCAAAAGGTAAATTTCAATTAATCATTCCTGAGATAGATGCTATTAAAGCAGACAAAGTGCGAAAAATAGTCCTATGCAGTGGCAAAGTTTATTACGATTTACTGATCAAACGCCGCGAAGAAAATATCGAGGACATTGCCATCATTCGCATTGAGCAACTTTATCCTTTCCCGTACGATGAATTAGAAATGGAATTGGAAAAATACAAGAAAACCAAGGAAGTTGTGTGGTGCCAAGAAGAGCCTAAAAATCAAGGTGCATGGTTCATCATCCGAGATAGGATTCTGGGCTGTCTCAAGAAGGGACAAGACCTTGTTTATGCAGGACGCCCTCCTTCAGCTGCCCCTGCTGCAGGCTATCCAGCCTTACACAAAAAACAGCAGACAGAATTAGTTAATGATGCTTTGAAGTAATAATAATTTAAAAACCTCAACAAAAAGGAACAGCGATGTCAATCGAAGTAAAGGTACCCATGTTACCTGAATCTGTAGCCGATGCTACCGTTGCTAAATGGTATAAAAAACCTGGTGATACCGTTAAACGTGATGAAAATCTGGTCGATCTTGAAACTGATAAGGTAATGTTAGAAGTACCCGCTCCTGAGGATGGGATATTAAAAGAAATTACCAAGCCCGAGGGTTCCATTGTCAAAGCCGATGAGTTGCTCGCAATACTCTCTAAAAATGGCGGCGGGGCGCAAGCTGATGAAAAAACGCAGCCCGAGCCAGCTAAAGAAGCGAAGCCCGATTCTAAGAAAACGGCGGCCAGTGAAGACTTAAGTCCTGCGGTAAGAAGATTAGTCTCTGAACATAATCTTTCAATTGCCGACGTTAAAGGTTCGGGGAAAGAAGGTCGTATTGTCAAAGAAGATGTACTCGAGCATATTAAAAATAAAGATGAAAAGAAGCCACAGGCAAGCGCAGCGATGCCGTTGCCAACAGGTGATCGACCCGAGAAGCGAGTTCCCATGTCGCGTTTGCGCGCTAAAATAGCGGAACGTTTAGTAGAAGCGCAACATACTGCTGCTATGTTAACTACCTTTAATGAAATTAATATGCAGCCCGTTATGGAGATAAGAGCAAAATATAAAGATCAGTTCGAAAAAACCCATAAAGTGCGCTTAGGATTTATGTCGTTTTTTGTTAAAGCCGCTGTTGAGGCGCTCAAGCGGTTTCCTGCTGTTAATGCTTCTATTGATGGTCAGGATATTGTATACCATGGCTATTACGATATCGGCATCGCAGTTTCGTCTCCTCGCGGTTTAGTGGTTCCCGTATTACGTAATGTCGATATGATGAGCATGGCTCAAATCGAAGCGACTATTACAGATTATGCTAACAAAGCTAAAGAGGGCAAATTAACGCTGGAAGAGATGACAGGTGGCACATTCACCATCACTAATGGCGGTATATTTGGATCGCTCATGTCGACCCCTATTATCAATCCTCCCCAAAGTGGTATTTTGGGAATGCATAATATCGTACAACGCCCTGTGGTTGAAAATGAACAGATCGTCATTAGACCGATGATGTATGTTGCACTTTCTTATGATCATCGCATAATTGATGGTCGGGAATCAGTTAGTTTCCTCGTGACGATAAAACAACTCCTCGAAGATCCCTCACGTATTTTGTTGGAATTGTAGACATCTCAGGCTATGTACAGTCATTCTGGTAGGACGTCGGAATTTAAAACACAGAGATAGTGAAAATTTGGGTGGCCAGGTTAATAACCTGGCCAATTATTTTTTTGTAATTTTGGAATTTTGTTATGAATTTACATGAATATCAGGCAAAGAAATTGTTTGCGAAATATGGATTACCTGTGCCCATGTGCGAAGTGGTACGCAGTCCCGAAGAAGGTGTTGATGCAGCCAATAAGATTGGTGGCGATCGATGGGTCGTCAAAGCCCAAGTCCATGCAGGAGGTCGCGGTAAGGCAGGGGGCGTGCGTCTTGTTTCAGGTAAGGACGAACTCAAGAAAACCATCAAAGATATGATTGGTACCAGGTTAGTCACCTATCAAACAGGACCAGAAGGTCAGCCTGTACATCAAGTATTAGTTGAGGAACTCAGCAATATTGGCAAAGAACTTTACATTGGGGCGGTGGTTGATCGTGCATTGCGTCGTGTTGTTTTTATGGCCTCTACCGAAGGCGGCGTAGAGATTGAAAAAGTAGCTGAAAAAACGCCTGAAAAAATCGTCCATTTAAGTATCGACCCCTTAGTAGGAATCATGCCCTACCAATGTCGGGAATTAGGTTTTGCGTTAGAGCTGAAATCAGAACAAATTAAGCAGCTTACCCAGCTTTTGATGGGGCTTTATAAAATGTTTGTTGATTGCGATTTAAGCCTAGTTGAAGTTAATCCATTAGTAATCACTAAGGAAGGGAACTTAGTGTGTCTAGATGGAAAGGTTAATGCAGACGATAACGCACTTTATCGCCAGCCAGAATTACGTGACATGCGCGATACTTCTCAAGAAGATGAGCGTGAAACACGAGCACAACAATGGGAACTTAATTATATCGCATTAGATGGTGATATTGGTTGTATGGTCAATGGAGCAGGACTTGCCATGGCGACAATGGACCTTATCAAATTAAATGGTGGTGAACCTGCAAACTTTTTAGATGTGGGCGGTGGTGCTACTAAAGAGCGTGTAACTGAAGCGTTCAAAATTATATTGTCTGATAAAAAAGTAAAAGCAGTGTTAGTTAATATTTTTGGTGGTATTGTGCGCTGCGATTTAATTGCAGATGGAATTATTAGTGCTGTTGCTGAAGTTGGTATTGAGGTTCCTGTGGTTGTCCGTCTCGAAGGAAATAATGCTGAATTAGGAGCAAGAAAACTCGAAGAAAGTGGGCTAAACATTATTGCTGCAAAAAGTTTTACCGATGCCGCACAAAAAGTAGTCAAAGTTGTCAATACAACCGAAGGGGCACCCGTATGAGTATATTAATTGATAAAAATACCAAAGTAATATGCCAAGGTTTTACAGGAAAACAAGGTACATTCCATTCTCAGCAAGCTATTGAATATGGCACAAAAATGGTGGGGGGAGTGACGCCAGGAAAGGGTGGTGGAGAGCATTTAGGTTTACCCGTTTTCAATACTGTCCGTGATGCAGTGAAAGCCACCCAAGCCGACGCAACAGTTATTTATGTTCCAGCTGCCTTTTGTAAAGATTCCATTGTGGAAGCAGCGGATGCTGGAATAAAACTAATTATTTGTATTACTGAAGGCATTCCGGTACTGGATATGCTTGAAGCTAAAATCTACACAGATGAAAAAGGCGTTAGATTAATCGGTCCAAACTGCCCTGGGGTCATCACCCCTGGCCAGTGTAAGATTGGTATTATGCCAGGTCACATTCATATGCCTGGAAAAGTAGGTATCGTTTCTCGTTCTGGTACATTAACTTACGAGGCAGTTAAACAAACGACAGACCTAGGCTTTGGGCAAAGTACCTGCGTTGGAATTGGTGGCGACCCTATTCCTGGCACTAATTTCATAGATGTTTTAGCACTTTTCCAAGAAGATCCACAAACACAAGCCATTATTATGGTAGGTGAAATTGGGGGAACTGCGGAAGAAGAAGCGGCTGAGTTCATCAAAAACAATGTCACTAAACCTCTTGTTTCTTATATCGCAGGCGTTACAGCACCTCCTGGTAAGCGGATGGGACATGCGGGCGCAATTATTTCTGGCGGTAAAGGCACTGCAGCTGAAAAATTCCAAGCATTACAGGATGCAGGCGTGCACATCGTGAAATCACCTGCTGAAATTGGCCAAGGGATTGCGGATATCACTGGCTGGAATTAATTTCATTCATTTTCGTAACCTGGATGTCGCATCCCGGCATCCAGGTGTTTCTTATGGCATCGCACTGAATTTTCCTTGAAAGTTTCGCTGATTGTAATATCACATAAAATAATGTGGAAACCTGTAGCAGTATTTCATCTCCGCATAAATCACTTATTTTAATTCTCCTAAGCTTGAGGGTCGAGATGAAGCATTTATCGAACCATGCCCCGCATTTCTCCCTCTCCCGCGTAAATTACTTATTTAATTGGTCCGACCCGGTCACATCGGTAATGAAAGTGACCGGACACATAGGTAACAGTAACATACTCCTAGTTAACAAAAATTGGGGAACTAGGATGCCATGGATAGAGACTGAACCTATGAATGAAA
>JACCWJ010000019.1 GCA_013697705.1 Gammaproteobacteria bacterium
ATTTATTCGCGGGATCCAGCATCGGATCTGGATCCCGCGAATAAATCGCGGGACGACGTGGAGGGTTTGGGCGCGGATTAGATAGTTTGAATAGTCGATTTCACTATCGCTACTTTTTCAATTGGCACCAATAAGCTTGAAAGATTTTTTTTGATGACGGTATCATTTTTGTAATCTGGGTTTAATTTTTTTAAGGCCTGAATACTGATGCCCGACATTTTAGCAACTTGTTTTAAATTGACTGATTTCTTAACTTTCACTTCAGCAAAATAGGGATGATTATCAATATGCGGTAATTTAATTCCATATTTTTCAGGATTTTCAATAATGGCTGCAACGGCTAATAATCGAGGCACGTAATATTTTGTTTCTTTTGGCAGTGGTAAATTCCAAAAATTGTGGCTCCCGGTGCGTCGCTCTACAGATTCAACTCTACCTTGACCACAATTATAAGCTGCAATGGCTAAGTACCAATTATCTTTAAAATTGATACCCAAATCTTTAAAGTATGCAAGAGCGGCTTTTGTCGAAGCGACTACATTGCGTCGACCATCGTATCCTGATTTTACTTTAACGCCCAATTCATGTGCGGTACCTGTCATTAATTGCCACAGGCCACTCGCTCCTTTTTTTGATAGACCGTTAGGATTATATTCGCTTTCAATAACGGGAATAAGGGCAAGCTCTGAGGGTAAACCTTTCGCCTTTGATTGCTGGTGGATAAAATAAATGTAAGGCGCTGAAGCCTTCAGTATGCTGTAAAGTTTGCCTTCATCAGCCAAAAGTCGCTTAATTTCTAATTTTACTTGCTGTGATTCTTCACGATGGTCAATTTTGAAACCACCTACAATATTGCGCCACAGATCATCAGAGGCAAGATTTTTTCTTTTGACTTCGATTTGTTGAGTAGCTGAATGCGGCTTGGATAGAGGATCAACAATAGTATTACTCGTGGCCTCCCAAAAAACGAGAAGACAAACAATTAACACAAGAAGCTGTAAGCTTTTAGTAAAATTTAATAATTGCATGGGCGCATTGTACAACAAAAAATCTAATTTGATAACCCCCTTAAAATTTACTCACTTTTTTCGTATTAAATTTGAATCTTGGCCAAAAAGAATTTTTTTGGCTTGGTCGGTCATGGTGGATCCCGGATTAATGGAGTCTTTTAAGGCATAGGCACGTTTAACGGCGGGTCGCGCGGCGACTAAATTAAACCAACGTTGCAGATGTGGAAAATCGTTTAAATTTTGCATCTGTTTTTCATGGGGAACGATCCAGGGATAACAGGCCATATCAGCAATAGAATATTCCCCGGTAATAAATTCTTTATTTTCCAATTGCTTATCAAGCACAGCATAAAGTCGTGACGTTTCTTTAATATATCGCTCAATAGCATAGGGAATTTTTTCGACAGCGTATTGCATAAAATGATGATTTTGACCGGCCATAGGCCCTAATCCTCCCACCTGCCAAAAAAGCCACATAATGGTTTCATAACGCCCACGCTCGTCTTTAGGGATAAATTTGCCTATTTTATCTGCTAAATAAAGCAAAATAGCCCCAGATTCAAATAGAGCAATGGGGGCGCCATCTGAAGGGGAATGGTCAATAATCGCAGGAATTTTATTATTGGGGGAAATGGCTAAAAATTCTGGTTTAAATTGATCACCAGCACCAATATTAATTGGTATAACTTGGTATTCTAATTCTGACTCTTCAAGAAAGAGTGTGATTTTGTGCCCGTTTGTAGTAGGCCAATAATAAAGATCAATCATAATCCCTTCCTCTGTCATTAGCGTTATTTTTTTACCATAACCTATTGCGAATAAAAAAGCTGCAAATACAAAATAAAAACAGCAAAAAACTATAATTAGTACATACCTATTACTTCGGATAAGTATGGCTATAAACTCAAACAAAGATGACAAGAAATTACAAGCGTTCTCAAAAATAGAAACGCTACCAAGCTATATTAAATTGCATCGCGCATTAGCCATGTTGCATCGCGTAGGCGCAGACGATATTTATTTTATGGTTACCAAAGGTATTTCGACTAATAAAATTATTATCGAAGATAAAGAATATATTAATTATTGTGGATACAATTATATAGGAATGTCTGGCGATCCCCGCGTAACTAAAGCAACAATCAAAGCAGTTGAAGAATATGGGAGCTCTGTATCTGCTAGCCGTATTGTTTCAGGTGAAAAACCCCTGCACCGTGAGTTAGAGTTAACCATCGCCAAACTTTTAGGCGTGGAAAATAGTTTAGTATTTTCAGCGGGACATGCGACTAATGTCTCGGTAATAACGTCGATTGTGGGGCCTGACGATTTGGTCATTCACGACGCTTTGATTCATAATAGTTTGTGGCAGGGGACACTTTTTTCGCGCGCAAAACATGTTTTATTTCCGCATAACGATTACGAAGCGTTAGAAAGAATTCTGAAGAAAAAACGTAACGACTATGAGCGAGTACTTATTTTGACAGAAGGTGTATTCAGCATGGACGGTGACATCAGTGACGTACCAAAGCTCATCGCACTAAAGAAAAAATATTTTGCCTTTCTCATGGTAGATGAAGCACATTCAATGGGTGTCATTGGCAAACATGGTCTAGGAATAAGGGAATATTTTGATATAAATCCCGCGGATGTGGATATTTGGATGGGTACCTTGAGCAAATCTTTTGGTAGCTGCGGTGGCTATATTGCCGGCACGCATAATCTTATCCGCTATTTGAAATATACCTGCGGAGGTTTTATGTTTAGCGCGGGAATGTCGCCCGCAAATGCGGCTGCCGCACTTGAGGCAATACATCTATTAGAAGATGAACCGCAGAGAATCGAACGCTTACAACAACGATCACAACAATTATTATCGACATTAAAACAAATAGGTGCCAACACGCTTACAAGCGAGAACACACCGATTATACCCGTTATGGTAAGAACCGAATTGAATGCCATTCGTTTAAGTCATGAATTATTTAAAAGGGGCATTTTAGCGGCTCCCATTTTTTTTCCAGGAGTAAAAAAAGGGACGGCACGAGTCCGATTTTTTGTTACCTGCCTGCATACTGAAGAAGAAATAAAATACACATGTGAAGTTATCAAAGAAATTTTAAGCACTTTAAAAGTGTAACAATTCAGCACTCATTTACCACTTAACAAGATTATCAATAAATTAAAATATAAGAACAGGCCTCCACCCTGAGGGTAGAGGCCTGGTAATTTAAAATGGAATTATATAACCTGTTGAGGGGTTGCTTATAACCTTTTGTGCAGACTCCTTACTTAAGCCAGTCGCACCAGCTAACGTCCCAGCACTAAAATGCTGCGCCCCATTAAGCAATGTTATTTCTGATAATCCTTTTGCTGTATTAAACGCCTCATAAACTTCGAGATTATCTTTTCCAATATTTAAATAAGAATGAAATGTACCAACTGGAATAAAAATTAAATCGCCTTCTTTCAGTAAAGAATTATAAATTTTACCACCGCTATCCATCATAGTGAAAAATGCATTCCCTTTATGAATAAACAATAATGCATCCCCAGAAGTATACCAATGAGGCACACGTAAGGTAGAGGGTTTGAGAATCGTTTGCTGTAACGCCATAGCTTGCATGGCGGGATTAGTCGTCCCATCTATACGTTTAATCGAGCCTAAATCACTATTAAACAGTGGTTTTACAGCAGTAAAATTATTTGAAAATGGGCTAGTAACATCCGCATTTTCAACCGCAGCAGCTGGATCATATTTACTTAATCGATTAATCATTGTTTTTTTAACTGTCCCAATTTCTTGAGGAGTTAGTCCAAGTGTTTTTTCTAACAAACTATCGGGTAAAGAAGCCCACGCTGTAGCAAAGTCTCTGTCTGCAGCATTTGGATTATTATAAGCAACAAAGAATGTTAACTCGCCCTCTCCGACATTTTCTAACGAATGTACAGCTGCTTGCGGTATCATCCAGGTGCCATATTTTTCTACCGTAAATACCTTGGCTTGACCTGTGCCCTCCCAAATGGTGACTCTCATCTTGCCGCTTAGCACGGTTCCAACTTCAGTTGCATTAGCATGCCAATGCGGCACACGCATGGCATGATTATAAAGTTGATAATAGAAAAGTAAGCCAGCGGTATCAGAAAATAGTTGTTTTGCAGTCTCTGCGATCCTTACCCCTGCTGTATTTTTGTCTGTTTGTCCTGCTGCAAAAAGATGAATACGGTAGGGAAAATCAGCGGTTAAATTTTTAGATTCATTCTCTAAGAACTGTTTAATTTTTGTATTTTCTGTCGCTACCACTTTGGAATTAGAGGAAGTGGTTGGAGTGGCAGCGTGTACTGGACCCCACACGGTATAAACGAAGCCTAACGCGAGCATCATGCTCAAATATTTTTTCATAACACTTCCTTGTTGAATAATTGATTCATCTCACACATCTGACAAAATTTGCAGCTTAGTCCAGACTAACAAACTTAATTGGGTCTATATAGCTAGTATAGCAGCCTAGGGATGTTCTCAAGATGGAGATTTTAACTGTTAGATTACGCCACTTGAATCCCGCGATCGAGTCGCGGACGACGCCAAAAAACTGCTTCGCGGGACAGGCTGAGGATAAGGGAGCAAAAATGCAGGATTAGCCTATACTATTTCGAGTTTTTACGATTGTGGATGGTTCTAAATTCGAAGTAAGATGACAGTTAAAATCGCATTGAAGTGTTGAGGTTATATCGCACTTCTCCCAGGCGTTCGAGGAAGGTATGCAAAAAAAATCTAACGCACTGATAACTTGGTTTATTGCAACATTGTTTGTAGTGTATTCATTTTGTTTAAACACCGCGTCCGCAGTTTTTTTTGGAGCAATAAAGCAGACACTACACGCGAGTAATATTGGCGCTTCATTAGCTACTGGGTCTTTTATTCTAGGTTTTGCATTGATGCAAATTCCCGCGGGTTATTTGCTCGATAAATATAATCCCAAATGGGGCGTGAGTTTAGGCATATTATTACTGGCTTCGGGCAATGTCTTACTATCATTTTCCTCTAATTTAGTGAGTTTTAGCTTATCAACTTTATGCAGGGAGTAGGCGCTTCATTTGCATTTGTGGCGGCAGCAGTGCTTATCGCACAATGGTTTCCCAAAAGAAAATTCCCCATCTATTTTGGCTTAACTCAAACCATATCTTGTTTTTCTGCAGGGGTGATCCACTACTTTTTTGCTATTGCATTGACCAGATACAGTTGGAATGAAATCTATCTCGGTCTGGCTTTATTTGGCTTTATCTTACTGATTTTATCATGGTTGTTCATAACATCCCCTCCAGAGAAAGAAAGAGGCGTAATTTCCCTTAAACAATCGCTTAACTTGGTCCTACACAACAAACAAATGTGGCTTTGCTCCCTTGCCGCAGCAACTTCTTTTGGCGTTTTACTAGCCTATGCAGGGCTGTGGTACATGAAGATTCAGGCATATTATTCGGTAGCTGAATTACAAGCCGTTATTATTAGCGCATTAATCTTTGCAGGTATTGGTTCTGGAACACCGGTTTTGGGCTGGCTATCTAATCTCGTTCATTCACGCACAATGATCGTGCATACCACATTAGCCCTGGGGACCATGGCACTGTTGGCAGGGATTTATTTACCTCATTTCGATATTAATAATTTAATTATTATCAAAGTCATTTCATTCTTAATTGGATTTCTGCTCTCAGGATCAATGCTTTTTTATACCATGGTAAGTGAGATGGCTAACAATGCAATTAGGGGTGTCGCTCTGAGTATGCTCAACACGATTGTTTTTGCGTTAAATAGCATAATGCTATTCATTCCTTACTTATTTATTACGACCACCTCTAGAGATTTTTTCACTTATCTTTGGATCTTCCCCTTCCTTGTAATATTTTCCCTGCTCTTAATTTATTTTATTAAGGATACTTACTCTACCTAAGAAAATCGCTCAGTGGTATATTATTCGCCTGCCTACTATAGTTTATAATCTGCATTCAGAAGGGAGTATCAAAAATGAGTGATAAGATAGCCTACCAAGGTCAGATTTTTTCTTTCAAGGAAACAGCCACCCTTGCAAATCTATCCACGGTCAAACCTTCTTCATCAGAAAAGGATGCACACTATACTTATATTGAAAACGGAGTGGTCATTGTAGAAGGCAGTAAAATTTATAAAATCGGTAGCTACGAAGATCTCAAAGACGAATTATCGCATATTGAAATTATTAACTATAAAAATAAACTAATTACTCCAGGCTTTATTGACACTCATCAACACGCTACTCAGAGTGGCATAGTCGCTGCCTACGGTGAAAAGCTTTTGCAATGGCTGCAAGATTATGTTTTCTCAGGCGAAAGCCGCTTTGTAGATGAAGTATATGCAAAAGAACACTTAGGTTTTTTTCTAGATCAACTGATTCGAAACGGCACTACTACCGCCGTCTCATATGGCCCCCTGTTTCTTAATGCCACGGATATTTTTTTTGACGAGCTGAACAAACGTAACATGCGCTTTATAACCGGAAATGTCTTAATGGATACTAATTCCCCGGATTCGCTAAGACTTACCACTCAAGAAAACTACGACAATTGTAAGCAACTCATTGCAAAGTGGCATAATAAAAATCGATTATCTTACTGCATTAGTCCTCGATTTGCCCTCTCGTGCACTGACGAGTTATTAGAGTTGTGTGCCAGTCTTTATAAAGAGTATCCTGATTGCTATATACAAACACATTTAGATGAAAACGAATCTGAAGTTGCCGAAACAAAACAGAAATATCCGTGGAGTAAAAATTATTTAGATGTTTATGATCACTTTGGTCTGGTCACTGAAAGAAGCATCTTTGGGCATTGTATTCATACGCAAGAAGCGGAATTGGAACTGTTTAAGAAATCAGGTGCGATCATGTCTTGGTGTCCACTTAGTAATAATTTTCTAGGCAGTGGCTTGTTCGATTTTGCCCGAGCAAAAAAATATACGGACAAAATAACCCTTGGCACAGATTGGGGCGCTGGAAATTCTTTATGTATGCTAAGAGTGCTAGATGACGCCTATAAAGTAGCGATGTTAAATAGTACAAAATTACCCAGCATGGTTCGATGGTATCTTGCCACACTCGGCTCAGCACGTGCTTTACAGATTAATGATAAAATAGGAACATTAACCCCTGGCAAGGAAGCAGATTTTATAGTAATTGATCCCGATGCTTCGCCACTTTTAAAATATCGCAAAGCAACCATAGACAATATTTTTGATTTATTATTCATATTAATGACCCTGGGATCAGAAATAAATATTAAAGCGACTTATATAGCAGGAACGCCTGCTTACATTCGAAATCCGCATAAGGAATATTTATGAAACTATATTATACACGAGGTTCATGTTCACTCACTTGCAGAATAGTTATCAACGAAATTGGACTGCCCTGCGAATATGAGTCTGTAGATTTAAAAAGTAAACAAACCGAACACGGTGGAGACTTTACCAAGATTAATTTAAAAGGCGCGGTTCCCACCTTAGTGTTGGATAACGGCGATATTTTGACTGAAAATGCAGTTATTCAACAATATCTAGCAGATGAAGCACATGCTACCGAATTATTGCCAAAAACTGGAAATATCAAACGTTATCACGTTCTAGAATGGTTGAATTATATTGCAACTGATTTTCATAAAGGAATTGGGGTATTATTTAACTATGCCCTTCCCCAAGAAATAAAAGATGAAGTCTTTAAACCCATTATTAGCCATAAATTAAAATCCATGGACAGTCACCTAGAAAATAAAAAGTTTATCTATGATGAACATTTCACCTTACCCGATGCCTACTTTTTTGTGATGCTAACGTGGGTACTTAATTTTAAATTTCCAATGACTGATTGGCCTAATTTAAAACGCTACTTTGACGAGCTGAAACAGCGGCCCTCTATTGCTAAGTCGCTTAAAGAAGAAAGATTGACTTTCTAGAAGCGATTGTTTAGTAGACCTAAACAGTGATCACAGCTCTTTATCAATTTTATGCGCTTCGATACCCCATGCAAACAAACCAGCAATGGTTTTATCAGCACGTCTTAGACGTGTAACGAGCGTTTTTAATATATCAGATAAAATTTCATAGCCCATCTTCGGATTGGCATCTAGGAATGCTCGAAATGTAACGATTTCTATTTCAATGAGCTCGCTTCTCGTTATAGCGATTACATCCGCGCTTGCAGGCGAATCATCAAACAATCCAAATTCACCGAAAATGTCTGGCGGGCTCAAATCGGCGATACCAGGCTGAACATGTTGTTTCGATGTGGTGTCTGCGTGCCTTACTACCCTTACCTTTCCTTTCAGTATCAGATAAAAATTCGGGTGGGGAGTATCTTGCTCTAATATCTTATCATGAGCTTTATACTTTTTTTTGGTCCATTTAACTTGGGAGGTAAATGAAGGGTCTTCGAATAATGTGTGGAGAATATCGAACATGTGACTTCCTATGCACTATTAAATCCAAGCAGCTAAATAAACCAATTTACTCTGCCAGAGTAACTCTTTTATTATATAATCATTTCCAATTTTTAGTAGTAACATTTAAGGTAACTATTCAGCACCGATTTAGAACTTAGCAAGAACATTCAGATTTGCGCTGAATTTCAACAAAAAAACAAGGAACTAACATGGCAGCATATATTTTTCCAGGGCAAGGGTCGCAAGCTCGTGGGATGGGAGCGGATTTATTTTCAGAATTTGAAGAACTGACTCAGAAAGCTGATCAGATTTTAGGTTACTCCATTGCTAAGCTGTGCATGGATGATGCTAACGAGGAACTTAACCAGACTAATTTTACTCAACCTGCTCTCTATGTCGTAAATGCTTTATCGTATCTGCAAAAAATAAAAGCAAGCCAAAAACCGCGCTTTCTAGCGGGCCATAGCTTAGGGGAATACAATGCCCTTTTCGCAGCAGACGTATTTGATTTTGAAACCGGACTAAGACTGGTTCAAAAACGTGGCGACTTAATGAGTAAGGCACAGGGCGGTGGCATGGCGGCCATTATTGGTTTGCCAAGCCAAACTATTTTAGACATTCTAGCGAGTAATTCCCTTAGTGATATCACTATCGCAAATTATAATTCCCACACTCAGATGGTAATTTCTGGGCCAAAAGAATCCATACTTGCCTCCCAGCCTTTATTCATGAATGCGGGGGCCAAATTATTTATTCCCCTAAAAGTAAGCGGCGCATTTCATTCGCAGTCTATGGAAGGAGCACGCAAAGAATTTAGCAATTTTCTTCAAGGATTCACTTTTGCTTCCCCAACCATTCCCGTAATTGCAAATATTAACGCCGAGCCTTATCCCTCCGGTAGTGAAGTAGCTACTTTTCTTGCCCAACAAATTACCCATCCGGTCTTATGGACACAAAGTGTAGAATATTTGAGTGGTCAAGGAGTGCAAAATTTTGAAGAAATTGGCCCAGGAAAGGTTTTAACCGGCCTTGTTACACGTATTCAAAAAGGGCAATAGCCTCTTCCAAGATCGTGTTGTAGCCTTGATCTACCTCAAGGCTAAACCGCCATTTTTAACTCTAGAAAAAAGGTAGGGGGACTCACCAGCGTTTTAGTGTGATGATCTAAAAAGGCCAAGGTAATGCGAGCACGACAGACTTCTTGGTACTCAGCGTTTTGCACCGAAAAAAGTAGCTCTTGACGCGCTTTAGAAGTCTCTCCTAACCCCATAGTAAATAACAATATTTCTCTATAGCGGACTTCTTTTTTATAAATTACTTCAATTTTCTGAACAAGAAGATAACACCCAGCAATATTAAATTCAGAATAGTGATAATGATCTAAAAATTGCACTTGGGCTTCATGCAATAAACTTACCATCGCATCATAGCCGACGTGATTACCATAGTTAATCGCCGAGATCTGTACCCCTATCTGGGTTTCGAAGACCTTAGGCGAAGGCAGTGGTATCACATGTTTACTAAAACTCATACTCTTTCGACTACCATTAGTTCTAATGCTTGCTTAGGCCAGAGCACATTAGTTGCCGTTTTTTCAAACACAAAATTTTTAGGCAAGGTAAATTGAAATTGCGAGCACATTAAAGTCAAGACTAAACAAGCTTCCATCGTCGCAAACTCTCTACCAATGCATGATCTTTGGCCTAGCCCAAAGGGAAGATAGGCTTTTTGTGCTGCTTCCGATAACCCTGCTCCCAAAAAACGCTCCGGATTAAACACCTCGGGTTCGGGCCAGTATTTAGCATCACGGTGAACATGATATACCGGGATCATAATATAGGAGCCTTTGGGAATCCGCAGATCTTCGGCAACATCGTCAGCCACCGCCACACGTGGAATGGTATAGACTGGCGGATATAATCTGAGCACCTCTTTAAAAACCGCTAACGTTTTGGGAAGTTTTTCTAAATCAGAATATTGAGGAAGGCGGCCATTTAACACCTCAGCATGTTCGTCATTAATAATATTTTGCCATTCGGGATTTTGAGCTAAGAGGTAAAACGCCCAGGTTAAAGAGGTGGCTACGGTTTCGTGCCCTGCAAGAATGAAACCCTTAAGTTCATTACGAATCAGAGTCAATGCTAGCGCCTGATCGGGCTCCTCATGGTATGCAGCCAAAAATGCATCCAGCAAATCATTCGATGGGGTTTTTTGCCCTAATCGTCGCTGAATGAAATCCTCCATAAGCGTATCATAGAGGTTCACCATTTTTTTGAAGGTTGACCCACGATTACTCACCTTCGCCAAATCGGTTACATCGACTAACTTTTCATAGTCAAAATCGCTCGTATGAAATAAGGTATTAAACAGTGCCCGCATCGCAAGCACTGTAATTGATCTTGAGATGTTAATTGACGGACCTTTTTTTAGATCTTGCTGGCACTTTTCTATCATCGATAAGCAGTTACTCACAATAGTCTCAGCGTAGGTAGGGTAATTAGCACGTTGTAGACTCGGCATAACCACGCGACGGTGCTTAGTCCATAGAGGGGGGTTATCCATAACAATTAGGGAATCGCCAAACACTGCTTTTAAATAGTGGTAAGAAGTCCCTACTACCTCAGCCCCTTTAAGATAATTATCTTTATTTTCAGAAAGAATATGATTAATAATAGGGGGAGATTCAACTATGACTACAGTATGTAGCTTTAGGGGAAAAGAAAAAATAGGGCCATGGGTGTTGATAAGTCCTTGCAGATAGCCGAAGTAATCCGTCTTTAGACCTCGCACCAACTCTCTTAATGGTATGTCAATTTGAGTTATCTCTTCCATATCTATATTTTAGTGTGCGATACCCAATAGCACAAACTTTAGGTGGTCAGTAGCGCTAAATGAGGCAAGTTCTGAGGCATTAAATGAGAGTAGAGTCCCACATTGTTGAAATTGACAAGAGAAAAAGCGTTTCTTACCATGGGTTAACACAGAATGATACCTAAATAACGGAACACTCTACTGTAATATACGGAGTGATAGTGAAAATAAAATACAGAGGTACAGTTTGAATAAACAAATGGCCCTTGCCTACCAAGACTTTATCAGTTCTCTTAAGAATTACAGGTTATGGCTTTACTTTGGCTGGTCGGATATTAAGTTACGGTATAAAGGCTCTGTGTTGGGACCCTTTTGGATTACATTGAGCACCTCAATATTTGTCGTTGCCATTGGCATTGTCTATAGTCACCTTCTGAATGAACCTTTAGCAATTTATATCCCCTACCTCACCGGAGGTTTACTGGTGTGGAATTACATTTCTGCCGTATTGATTGACAGCAGCGAGATGTTCCATAATTCGAAAAATTTTATTAGCCATATTCGATTACCTTACTTAATTTTTTTATATCGGGTCATCTGGCGCAATGTAATAATCTTCTTTCATAATTTTCTCGTTTACTTTCTGGTACTTTTTTACTTTGATACCCCCATCAATTGGAACTTTTTATTTTTTGTCCCTGGATTCATTTTGCTGACCTTTAACTTAACCTTTGTAGGACTTTTAGTGGGTCTCATTGGTACTCGATTTAGGGATATCCCCCCTGTAATAAATAGTGTCATCCAAATTATTTTCTTTATTACACCCATAGCGTGGATGTCAAAAACACTCAATGTTAATTCTTTCTTTATAAAATTTAATCCGGTAATTTATTTTTTAGATATAGTAAGGTCACCTCTTCTGGGGCAAGTACCACAATTAAGTTCTTGGGAAATCTGTATAGCTATTTCTCTTTTTCTCATTATAACTGTGGCTCCCATTTTTGCTATCAATCGCACCCGCATACCATTTTGGTTATAAAGGAAATTTATGTCTGAGATTATTTTAGAAAATGTGACACTACGATATCCAATTTATGGTGCGAGCACCCGCTCATTCAAACATACACTAGTCAATATTGCGACCGGCGGCCAATTCACTAAAAACAACAAAAAAGTTGAAGTAAAGGCCTTAGATAAAATCAGCTTTGCACTAAATAAAGGCGATAAATTAGGATTAATAGGACATAACGGCGCTGGCAAATCTACTTTACTACGAACCTTAGCCGGAATTTACGAGCCCCAAGAAGGCGGCATTCATGTCAAAGGAGAAATATCTTCTTTATTAGATTTACATGTAGGCATGCAATTTGAATCAAGTGGCTATGAAAATATAAGAGTTCGCGGCTTAATTATGGGCATGTCTAAAAAAGAGACCAAAAAAACCATTCAGGATATTGAGCAATTTACTGAACTAGGGGATTTTTTATCAATCCCGGTGAAAACATATTCTTCCGGTATGATCATGCGGCTAGCATTCGGGATGTCCACATCGTTTACTCCCGACATTTTGTTGATAGATGAAGTGATAGGAACGGGCGATGCCAATTTTATGAAACAAGCCCATAACCGCTTAGATCATTTTATTGCAAAATCGAACATCCTAGTATTATCTTCCCATTCTTCTGAGATTATACAACGATTCTGCAACAAAGTTTTGTGGCTAGAACACGGCACCATTAAAGATTTTGGGGCCACTCAGGAAATATTAGCTAAATATAATGCTCAATATTAGGGCCTGCCTACTACCCCCGCTCCTCTTGCACCGTATAACCTCCTCCTTACGTCGTCCCGCGGCTTTTCCCCGGGATCCAGAAACGTTGTGTACATTATCCCTTGTTTTTATCGAGTACCTTTTTTTCGAAAGTTAAAACATAATGCCATATCAAACTAAAAATTTTGTATGAACTAAACAGAACCTGGATCCCGCGGACAAGCCTCAGCTAACCTCCTCCTTACGTCGTCCCGCGGCTTGTCCGCGGGATCCAGAAACATTGTGTACATTATCCTTTGTTTTTATCGAGCACCTTTTTTTCGAAAGTTAAAACATGCCATATCACACTAAAAATCTTGCATGAACTAAACAGAACCTGGATCCCGCGGACAAGCCGCGGGACGACGTAAGGAGGAGATCTGCTCGGAACGACTGAGAAGAGATGGTCTCGACTGAGAAGAGATGGTCTCGACTGAGAAGAGATTAGCTATTGAGCAGCGTGGGAGGAACAACCTGATTTAAATAGGAAATAGGTTATGAAGGAGAGTTTTGTTTATATCTTAGCAAACCGACGTAATGGGACTTTATACGTGGGATCGACATCTGATTTAGTAAAAAGGGTATGGGAACATAAAAATAACCTCACCCCAGGGTTTACAGCAAAATATAACATTCATCAATTAGTGTATTACGAAGCGCATCAAGAAATAATGGAAGCAGCGCGAAGAGAAAGACGGTTAAAGAATTGGTGTAGAGAGTGGAAAATAAATATCATTGAAAAATTCAATCCTACATGGCGTGATTTGTACAGTGAAATCAGCGCCTAGCAGGATCCCCGCCCGAGATGACCGAGCCACAGATAACGGGAAGCGAGTAAAAAAGGCAACCGACTGCATCACCCTTCCCCCTCAACCGTCGTCCCGCGGCTTGTCCGCGGGATCCAGACATTTATGGGTAGGCAGTAGCTCCAAATTACTTTTCTCAATTTTTAGAATCTTTTCTTACTCATTATCTCATTAAAATGCATTTGTAATCGGGCATGAAATTTAATAAACCAAGGAAGAAGGAATACTATTAAAAGTGCTGGAATAATCAGCGCGCAGATCAAAAGCCAGGTGGGAATAGAAAGATCTTGAGTTATGGCTAAGAGAAAAAATAAAAAGCCAAAAAGAATGAGGCTAGGAAGGATATAGGAAATTAAACTGCGAATTTTTAAAAATCTCTCATTATTTTGTTTGTTACTAAAAATCACTTCTGCCAATAACATGCAAAGTACGTGTAATTTTCTGTATATAGCAATTAAAAATGGCAAGGAAAGGATTAATGCTAGATTCCAAATGATGGCGATTAAAAAATTCTCTCCAAGAATATGCTTTAACCTATCCCCCATCTGAGTAGAAGGAATGGCATCAAACCCAAGGAAAATGGCGATGACAATTAAAAAATTGATCAGTATGATAATCAAACTGCGTCGGATTAGATTGACCATTCCTAAACGATCATCACCGGGTGTAAAGCAACGTAGGGCAGTTCGATAGCGCCGAAACATTTTTTGCACGGGTCTTGGAATATGCTGAGCCAGAAAAGTGGAAAAAGGATCAGAAAGCTTAATCAAATAAGGCGTAAGCAAGGTGGTAAATGCGGACACGGCTACTGCAATCGGATAAAGAAATTTATCAGTAACATTCAGTGAAATACCAAGGGTAGCAATAATGAACGAAAACTCTCCAATTTGAGCAAGACTCATACCAACACGCAGAGCAGTTCTGCCATCTTTACCTGTAATAAGGGCTCCTAAGCTACAACTTATAATTTTTCCCAACACTACTGCGACAGTAATCACCAGAATTGGAATCGCACAAGTCGCCAGAACGCGTGGATCAAATAATAATCCTACCGAAACAAAAAAAATGGCGCTAAACATATCCTTCAAGGGGAAAACCAACCGCTGGATGACCCCAAGTTCATGCGATTCTGCAATGATCGCGCCGATTAAAAATGCTCCCAATGCCACACTATAATTTAGTTTTGAAACTAATAAACAAAATCCAAAACAAAGCCCCAGAGCGCAAATCAAGAGCATTTCTTTATTTTTAAAATTAGCAACATAAGCCAGTATTTTAGGTATTAATAAAATTCCTGCGATTAACGAGATAACCAGAAAGGAAGCCAGCTTCATCAACGCTAAAAAAATATCATTGACGGCTATCGTACCTGAAGTTGCCATGGTGGAAAGCAGCGCCAGAATGGTAATCGCAAATATATCTTCGATAATCAGAATTCCAAAAATTAGATTGGCAAATTCTTCCTGCTTCATTCCTAGCTCTTCGAGCGCCTTGACAATAATGGTAGTGGAGGAAATGGCAAGGATAGCGCCTAAAAAAAGTGAATTCGTGGGCGACCAATTGAAAAGTCTTCCGATACCATAGCCCACCAGAATCATTAACATGATTTCGGAAAAGGCGGCAATGAATGCTACTAAGCCTACTTTACGCAGTTTGTGTAAATTGAATTCAAGTCCCAATGAAAACATTAAAAAAATAACACCGAGCTCGGCCAATATCTTGATAATTTTTTCATCATGAATGAACATAAAAGGAGGAGTGTAAGGACCTATGATAACGCCGGCCAGAATATAGCCGAGAACGACGGGTTGATTAAAACGATGGAATATTACCGTAATAATCGCAGCAATAAGCATAATCACTGCTAAATCTTGTACAAAGACTACCCCATGCATGCATTACCTTATCACTAAATCATATTTATTCTTCGCCTGCGAATTCCAGTATGTCTCCTGGTTGACAGCTTAAATGTTTACAAATCGCCTCGAGTGTAGAAAACCGAATGGCTTTCGCTTTGCCATTCTTTAATATTGACAAATTTTGTTCAGTGATGCCAATTAGTTGTGCTAATTGATTGGAGCGCATCTTGCGCTTTGCGAGCATTACATCAATATTTACTATCAATCCCATCTTCCTTTCGCCTATATGGTTAAAGCTTGCTCTTCATTTAGCTTATGACCTTCATTCATTATCCATGCAATTAAAATCACTAACCCACCGATAGCAAGCGCCAAAAGGTCGGCTGCACCAAATCTGATGACAATTTGTCGGTGCCCAACTTGGTTCTGAAACGTTAAAATTATACTGATCAAGGCATCTACTATTTTGCTACAAACCACCCAAGCAAAAAATGAATAGCCTAATTTGCGGTAATAAGACACGTTAGCAAGAGAAAAAATCTCACCTTGTTCATAGTTTTTGAACAATTTTAAAAGTTGGTTAAGGGCATAAAAGATAACACTTACCTGCAACATACTCGCCAGACAGGCCAATAGTATGGTGGTGCTATTAATATTAATATGCGTCAGATTAAGCGCATGGGGGAGTAACGTCACCGTGATTTCAGCAGGAAGCTGATTATAAAAAATCCAGATAGACAAATTCAGAATAGGAACCAAAATGAAGGCCAGTTTGAATAGAATCCTAAACTTCATGCTTATAGATTTTATTTTGCTCATAAGGCTTCCTCTAAAATTTAATATTGCATTAATTATTTATCGTCTGTCAATAAATTATTGCTGACATTCGCTTGATTAGTCCTGCATTGATCTCCATAAGCTATCATAGCTGCCAGCCTCATGAAAGTAGGTTACGACATTTGACACTCGGCATAGCTTCATTTTATATTGAGCAGATCCAATCAATGACTAAAGATGACCCTCTATGGAAAAATGCCCTTGTTGTAAAACAAAAAAATACCTCGCCTGTTGTGGCCGTTTTATTAAATTAAAACAACACCCTGAAACACCTGAGGAGCTCATGCGTTCGAGGTATACGGCCTACACACTCGGCAATATGGATTATATCCTTGAAACAATGAAGTCACCCGCTGCTGACAATTTTGATAGAGCTGCTGCTAAAAAATATGCGTTACAGACCCGCTGGGGCACTCTGGAAGTACTGAAATCAATGACAGAACAAAACAAAGGGTGGGTGGAGTTTATCGCCCATTTTAAAGTCGAGGGTGCTGAGCAGATATTACACGAAATTAGTGAATTCAGATTAGACGAAGGCAAATGGTATTATATTGATGGGGAGATCCAAACCCAACCTCACAGCTGTGCTCATTGCTAATTATTCAAAGGGGGAACCCCCTGTAGCGGGCGCTCTCGATTCAATAGCACGTAACTCCCAATTATGTGCATAGCGTTTGGCCAATTCTGCATCCGTAATAATGATCAGATTCTCGGCATTTCGCTCTTCTGCAGCACGCGTAAAGTTGAATGACCCCGTAATAACCGTTTTTTTATCGATGATCATCACCTTGTTGTGGGCAATACTGGGCTTATAATCTACCAGCAAGGGTAAATGATAATCTGTGAAAAATTTAGCGGATGAAAAGCCGCGAGTTTTAAACTGACTTTTATCAAGGATGACCTTTACCTCCACCCCTCTTTTGTGCGCTTGAATTAACGCTTTGGCAATCGGCGCGGAAGTAAACGAATAAGCTTGGACCAGCACTTGATTTTGTGCATTCGCTATTGTTGAGATGATCAGATCGGTACAATGTTGCGCGGGAGTAAAGCATATCTTGTAAGATGCATCACTGGAAAATTTATCTGCGAAAGAAAGTGTCGGAAAGAAAAATAATGCGATAACGAGAGCAATTTTCATTTTGATGACTCTTATAATTATTATTTATTTGTATCTACTCGCACCTAAAGTGATTAGTTGGCTAGCAGGCTTCTAGCGGCGAGTAGTTACATTTATTTATTATGAGCTGTCTTAACTAACTGTCAACCTTCATATAATTTTAACAGTGCAAACTCTAAAAGATTCTTATACAATCTCTCCCTCAATAAAGGAGAATGCCATGACAGAAGAACCACGCCCCCTAAATCGCATGCCTTGGTTAGTACCAAATTTAACTGTAAAAGACGTGGGTGCTGCCGCTAATTTCTATAGTAAAGCCTTTAGTTTTTTTATAAAGGGCACTACAAGTGGTGAAGATGACAGTGATTGGCACGCTGAATTACAATATAAAGATCAAATTATCATTTTGAGTAAAGAAGGCATTCCCGGTAAAACCACCTCTACCCCCAACAATATTGGTTTACCCTCCTCCATGAATCTTTATTTCTATTGTGAAGATGTGGATAAAATTTTTCATCAAGCACTGTTAGCAGGTGCGCAAGTTAAAACGCAACCTATAGACACTCAATGGGGTGACCGAATTGCGGTGGTGTCTGATTTAGATGGATACTACTGGGTAATTGCAACTGCTCATAAGCAAATGAATTAACGAACAATCGCAATAAAAAATATAAGATTTTAAGCAACTATTTAGCACTCATTTAAGACTTGGCAAGAACGTTCAGATATGACGTTCGCATCCAGAGGCTGAACTGTTAAGACTAATACACACTATCATTACAATTAAATTATGACGCAGATTTGTTTACGTAACATTACTCTTAGCTTCTCAAGTCAACCTCTGATGGAGGATGCCAACTTATACATTGATGCCGGTGAACACGTTACCCTCATTGGGCGTAATGGTGCTGGAAAATCAACCTTACTCAAACTCATTCATGGAGACGTCGCTCCGGATCATGGCGTGGTTGAATATCCCAAAACATTAAAAATCGCCCTTCTCCCTCAAGCGGTTCCGGCTTCGATCCCCGGCACTGTTTATGATATTGTCAGTGATGCAATAGAAAAAAATGCTGAAGAATATTGGCATGACACCTCTATAGTCGCTAAAACCATTTCAAAACTCCAATTAAATGGCGACATTCTGTTTGACAGTCTGTCGGGCGGAATGAAACGGCTCGTTTTATTAGCCAGTATCTTAGTACAAGACCCTGACGTTTTATTGCTCGATGAACCTACCAATCATTTAGATATCAGCAAAATCATTTTACTCGAAAATTTATTAGTTAATTTTCAAAAAACCATCATCTTTGTCACCCATGATAGATCACTTTTACAAAAACTCGCGACGCAGATCGTCGAAATTGATAATGGCAAATTGATTAGCTGGAAGGGTGACTATGAAAAATATTTGCTCCATAAAGAAACGCTGTTAAACGCCGAAGTTAAAGCTAATGCTTTATTTGATAAAAAACTTGCTCAAGAGGAACAATGGATTCGACAAGGAATTAAAGCACGTCGCACCCGTAATGAAGGTCGTGTGCGTATGCTAAAAAATATGCGACAAGAAAGATCAGAGCGGCGCAGTCGACAAGGGAAAGTTAATTTAAGCCATAACGCAGTTGAAGTCTCCGGGAAAGTAGTATTTGAGGTGAACAAATTAACTTTTTCATATGGTGATAAGCCTATCGTTAAAAACTTTTCCACCCTCATTCTGCGGGGAGATAAAGTGGGTATTATTGGCCCAAATGGCGCAGGAAAATCAACGCTAATAAATTTACTCTTGGACAAGATCGCCCCTGACGAGGGCTCTGTCAAACATGGCACTAAGCTTACTATTGGATATTTTGATCAGCATAGATTGCAACTCGATCCAGAAAAATCTATCCTAGAAACGCTTGTTGATGTCGGAGACACTGTTACGATTGGTGACAAACAAAAACACATTATTAGCTATTTGCAAGATTTTTTATTCTCCCCTGCCCAAGCGAGAATCCCCATTAAAAATTTATCCGGTGGTGAACGTAATCGGGTCATGCTAGCAAAACTCTTTTCAAAGCCCTGCAATGTACTGGTCTTGGACGAACCTACCAATGATTTAGATGTAGAAACTCTGGAACTACTTGAAGAAATGCTATTAGATTTCCCTGGAACAGTGTTGCTCATAAGTCATGACAGAACATTCTTAAATAACGTTGTGACAGGAATCTTGGTCTTTGAAGAAAAGGGGCATATAGAAGAATATGTTGGAGGCTATGACGACTCATTTACGGTTGCAAATACCCCTAAAGAAACCTCAGTAAAAAATAAATCTCAAGCTGCACAACCTAGTAATAAATTAAGTTACAAAGAATCGAAAGAGCTAGCTGAACTTCCTGCAAAAATTGAAGCCTTAGAACAAAAACAACATACAATCAACGAAAAACTCGCCGACCCTAATTTTTATAAAGAGCAGCCTGACACGGTGGTTGCCTTGAATCGAGAACTTGCCGACATAGAGGAAAAATTGCTAGGAGATTTTCAGCGCTGGGAGGAATTAGATAAGCGATCTCGTTAATTCACCTCTCACTAGATGTCAGGATAATTCTTGTATCTATCAAGATTCAGGATGTAACACCCTCCGAATGTTTGAAAGTTTGTAGTTGACTCAACTTCGATTAAATTTTTTCGAACTTAATATCGCGCTCATTTGTTGATCGTAAAGTGACTCAATATGAGCTGGCGTGGCGAAGAGGTGAGCACAGCTTGGGTAAAGTTCATTACTGAGGCTTATCCCATATCTTAATAGTTCTATCCCTTCTTCCGTAACTTCAAGCATAAAATAGGTTTCAAAATTTATGCTTTGTAGCTCGTCAGTAATATTGTCTAGATTAGCTAAACTTTTTTGCTGTTGATTAATAAAGTAGAGACTATTCCCATTTTGAATCAAAGAAGATTTACAATTAAAAGGGCCAACACCACCTAAAAATTTTCCATTTGCCATTGAGAGACACTCAAATAACCCAAAAACAAAAAGTGAATTTTGATTTATTTTTAACAAATTATTTCGAAGAGACTTATTATTTATGTATTGTTGCAATAGAGCATTACTGCCACTGTCATCAGTTATGGGCTGCAATTTCGAGTTATTCAAATACAATGATTCAATGTATTGCGCAGGGGATTCAAAAATAGTCACGCTCATCCTATGAAAATCTTGGATGAAGCTTAGTTCCTCTTTATCGCTAGATCTATTTGGATCATGGAGGTACAAATAACTATTTAGTATATTGAAAACGTATGGCGGTATCGTTACCTGATTAAGGCCAAGATTTTCAGTAGTTAGAGCATTGTTATTGTTGTCTACGAATTTGCCTTCCTCAATAATCTTTAAAAAAGATTCTCTTACAGTTAGCATCATATAGAGTTCTTTGTAAGTGGGTACTAAGGTTTTCTGTTGTAATGCTACCGTATTACTAACTCCTGATTTTTTTAATAACTGCTCCCAGATAGAATCATCTGAAAAGAAGTGGGCCCAGACTTTACTTACACGAGATAAATTTCCAATTGTTTTACGAGAACTATACTGCAGGAGTTGGAGGACTATAGGGACGGGTAATTCAACATCATTAAATTTCATAGGGCACCTTTAACTAAAATATTTTCGACTCGTGTTTCTGGACAGCTCATTGGTTGGAGCTCATCGAGATTAAGTACACTCTATCTTGTTATCCTTAACGAATTATTATTACTGCGTAAAATACGCGGGATATCATGGCAACCGCATCAAAAACTCCCTTGACAAACATTTGAGGCTTGAATTTCCCTGGATTTCGCTACGCTACATCCAGGCTACTTTGAGTGTTGTAGCCTGGAGGAAACGAAGTTTAATCAAGGGCTTATTCAGTTCTTGACAGAAAAATTTTTAAGGGGGGATTTTCACAATGAGTTTTTGGTGAAGTATAGAAGGTATAATAGACGCTGCAACAATATTTTATCAGAGTGTTAGCTATCCACGATGAAAGGGCCCTCATCCTGAGAACGTGTACTTCATGTACCCCGCCCATCAGTGGATTGAGGGATCATAACTGAATGTTAAAAAATAGATATAAGCATAGCGCTCTACATTGTGTAAGATATTTCCCATCATTGAGATGAAGGAACTGGGGGTGTGATAATACGGTCATTTAAGAACTGACCCCCGCCTTATAGGGGGAGTCAGTTTTTCAACTATTATTTGTTGAATGGTTTCTTTTGGTCTTTTTCTTGACCTTGAGCATTTTGTGCGTTTTGAGCTTGCGCTGCATCACGAACACGTTTGTTTGGGTCGCTTGGGTTTGGGTTTCCTGGACGTTGTTGATCTTGTTTATCTCTTGACATAATGATTCCTCCGTGTTGATAAAATTTTTTATCAGAAAACAAGTAAACTATAGTAAAGATTTTTGACATTACAACTCGGTCTGCAAAAATTTATAATCATTTGGCAATCAAATGATGAAAGTGATTGAGTTATAACACTAAAAAAAGACATACGATTATGCAGGCAATTTAAAATTTTCATGATTAAAATTTCTCGTCATATCGCACAACATTTTTCTTCATTTGTTCCGCTTTAGGTTTGTCTTTCTCCTGTAGCTTTCTTTTAAATTCAGTTCTCCGATCGATATGTAGAATAGAGGCTTTATTTAAATAAGAATGTGTTCTTACTTCCATCACATTTCTCCTCATTTTTTAAACAAAACATTCCTAAGTGTAGAACATAATTCGATTTTTGCGTGCGTCAGTGTCTGGCATGCTATAGTTTAAGAAATAAAAGGTAGAGAATGATGTGGAATTTTGAGCAAGAAATTTCCGAATACATTTGGAAAACAAAATATCAATACCACGATGGCGGAAAAATTCTTGAACCGACGATAGATCACACCTGGCATCGAGTGGCTAACGCGGTGGCAAGTTGTGAATCAAGTAAGGAACAACCTTATTGGCAAAAAAAATTTCATGAACTCTTAGAAGATTTTAAATTCTTGCCTGGCGGTCGAATTTTGGCAGGGGCTGGGACCGCACATAAAGTCACGCTATTTAATTGTTTTGTCATGCAAATTAAGCAAGATTCAGTTAGCGGGATTTTCAATGCCTTAAGAGAAGGTGCACTCACCTTGCAACAAGGGGGCGGCATTGGTTATGACTTTTCAATTTTACGACCGAGTGGTTACCGCTGTAAAAAAACGCATGCTATAGCATCGGGACCCGTCTCGTTTATGAAAATATGGGATAGCATGTCTGCGACGATGGTGTCCTCAACAGCCCGCCGTGGAGCGATGATGGCAAATTTACGTTGCGACCATCCCGATATAATGGAATTTATTAAGATTAAATCGCATCCCTCTGAATTAAGACACTTTAATCTGTCCGTTATTATCACCAACGAATTTATGGATGCAGTAGTAGCAGACAGCGATTGGCCTTTAGTTTTTCCAGGAAAAAATGGCAGAACTGTCTTGCGAAGATGGTCGGGCAGTCCTTATCCTATTAATTGTGAAATTATCAAGGTCATCAAGGCTAGAGACTTATGGCTGAGAATAATGGAATCCGCCTATGCATACGCGGAACCTGGGGTAATTTTTGAAGACACTATTAATAATCTCAACCCTCTCTGGTATAAGGAATGGATTTCGGCTACTAATCCTTGTGGTGAGATACCTCTGCCTTATTATGGTGCCTGTAACTTGGGATCAATTAATCTCACCCAGTTCGTGAGGCATCCATTCACAGCGCTTGCTAAGCTCGATTGGAGGCATTTAGAGGCAGTAATAAAAGTTGCTACACGGTTCTTAGATAATGTGGTGGAGATTTCGCATTATCCTTTAAAAGCGCAAAAATATGCTGCCCTTAATACAAGGCGACTAGGATTAGGCTTTACAGGTTTAGCAAATGTATTTCTAATGCTCGGTATTCCTTATGGCAGTGCGGAGTCATTAGCCTTAGCAAAATCTATTTCTCAAAAAGTGGCTTTTACCACTTGGGAAACCTCATGCCAGCTGGGTCGCGATAAGGGATCATTTCCTTTATTTAGTCAGGATTATTTAGCGGGACAGTTTGTGTTGTCTTTGCCCCCTGAGTTACAACAAGAAATAAGAAAATATGGCATGCGCAATAGCCACCATAATGCTATTGCCCCCACTGGCAGTATCAGCCTTTTAGCAAATAATGTTTCGGGCGGTATTGAACCTATTTTTGCTAGCCAATATGAAAGAAGCATACGCGGCGCGAATAAAGATAAGATACAGTTCAGAATTGAAGATTACGCTTTTCATCTTTGGCGGAAGGAGCATCAAGGCTTGCCCCCTGCATGGAAAGAGGTAAAAACGCTTGCGCCGCAAGACCATTTAGCAATTCAGGGCGCAGTGCAACCTTATATTGACAACGCCATCTCCAAAACAATTAATCTGCCCGAAGATTATCCTTTTAATCAATTACCGGACATCTATTTACAAGCACATGAGTTAGGTTTGAAGGGCTGCACAATCTTTCGACCGAACCCAATAACCGGCAGTGTTCTCTGGACAGAAGAAACCGATCCTTGTTGCTCATTGCCGGGAGTAAGATGAGAGAACATTCCGACATTACTGTGAATTCTTTTCCCAGCTAGGCTGCCACAACTGCTCCTCTACATTTTGTTGGTATGCAATAAATCTCGCGGCAACGAAAAGCCAATCGCTGAGACGGTTAAGATAAGGAATGACGGTCGTATCTTTTTGCTCTTGCGCAAAACTGACAAGGCAACGTTCTGCCCGACGACAAATGGTACGAGCAATATGTAAACGTGCTGTTATTTCATTACCTCCGGGGAGCACAAATGAATCCAGGTGAGGCAGGGTGGCGTTCATGACGTCAATTTCATTTTCTAAATGGGTGACGATGTGGGAGAAAAGTACAGTGGGATTGTTTATTTTGGAGCTTCCACAAAGGTAAGCGCCTACATCAAATAACACATTTTGAATAGTGAGTAATTGTGTTTTTAAGTGCGCATTTTCGTCGTTCAGTAGTACCACAATCCAACCCAGGAATGAATTGAGCTCATCCAGTGCGCCCAACACTTCAATGCGTAGCGAGTTTTTTGAAGTGCGATTAGATTTAAGACTGCCCGTATCGCCCTTGTCGCCTTTTTTTGTATACACTCTTGTGATTTTAACCATATTTTCCTAATGGGTGGATAATTTTGATGACTCTGTTCTTTTGGCTTAAAAAGAAGTCGTCAACCTACAATAAACTTGTTTGATTTGCAATAAAGAAGCTAGCATATTCTTCTCTACGTGGAAATCTCCACCAATCTCAATCATTTGCATAGTTCAGGGCCCATAAACGTGGCCTACATTTTCGGCGTCGTCCCGCGACCTACACTTAACCGTCGTCCCGCGACCTACACTTAACCGTCGTCCCGCGACTTGATCGCGGGATCGATTAGCATAATTTATCCCTTTAAGTTCCGATGATTCGTGCTAAAATACCCGACTTCAAAAGGAGCCACATCCGTTGGCAACATCGAGGGAATAGATGAAACATTTGCTCAAATCGTTATTATGTTGTGCACTGATTTTTGCGACTAAAATCTACGGATATAATTATCAAAGTATCGAATTTTATAATGAAGGATCAGAGGTATGCTGCTCTTCTTATAATACTTACGCAGGTTTATACCTCGGTGCCAATATAGGTTACAATTGGTATAATTTTCGTTTGCATACTCCCCCTTCGCTCGATCTCCCTCCCCTTAATAAACCGCGATGGCGTCCACGAGATTGGGTTCCTCTAATTGCGGTGGGGTATGACTTTTTTCCAAAACGCAAAATTCCTCTTCGTCTCGAACTTAATGAAGTTTATGAAGATAAAAATTTTACCCAAGATCCATTATTCCTACCGCCTTTTGAGGAAGATAGGCTTTCTAATAATACTTTCCGTTTTTATAATACGATGCTTACCCTTTTCTTTGATTGGCATACCTGCACTCGCTTTGTGCCTTATATTGGGGCCAGCGGCGGTTATGTCGTACTCAAAACTGAAGAAGCACCTCGTAGACGGTTGCAACCACCCACTAACTTCGATTTTTCTCATACCTCGCATTCGTTCAGTTATGGAGGAACGGTAGGTGCAAGATTCTTCTTTACGAATCATTTTGTAGGTAATCTTCAATTACGCTTTAATGATTTAAAAGAAATGATCTTCGTAAATAAGGAAGACTTATCTCTTTCAAATCATCGTGAATTTTCATCTGATTACTTACATGAGCGCACCCTACTAGCCGGCATAGCCTATGTATTTTAGGGTAGTAAAAAAGGTTAAGATAATGAACAAATTTGTCAAATATATGATTGTGCTCGGGATGTTATTTTCAGCTAATGCCCAAGCGACGAATGTTTATACGATCATAAGTGATAGTTCTGCACCTTGTTTCAAATCGTGTCCCTTAATTGGCTTATATATTGGACTTAATGTCGGTTATTCTTGGTTTAACTTCGCGCTACACCGCCCTGAAGTAAATGACTTGCTTCCGATAAGGTCTAACAATTTTATCAAAGAATCTGACAATAGCTTCATACCCACCTTGGGCTTCGATTTTTATCCCTGCACCAAAACACCTTTGAGAATCGAAATAAATTATTTTTATTCGGATATCGACTATAAACTTGACCCTTTGTTTCAGCCTTTATTTGAAGAAGAGACTTTTGCAAGAGATCGATTTCTTGTGCGAAATACAATGGGAACGCTTTATTTAGATTGGCATACCTGTACAGGATGGGTGCCTTATGCTGGGATTAGCGGTGGCGTAGCCAACTTAAAGAGTTACCATCAACCCGGGACGGTATCAAACCCTCTGCCGTTGGTTTATAACGCTACTGAAAGTAATTTTAGTTGGGGAGCCACTCTAGGAACGCGTTACTTCTTTACCCAGTATTTATTTGCCAATGTGCAACTGCGTTATAATAATCTCGGTGAATTGATATTTAAAAATTTCGCGGTAGAAGAAAACCTAGCACCCAATCATATTGAGTATCAATCCGATTACTTACATGAAACAACATTTCTGGCTGGAATAGGCTATGTATTTTAAATTGAAACAGTACTCGTTTCAGCCCTCGCCAATTGCAAATACCACTGAATAGTTTTAAGTAAGTTAGCTTGAAAATCTGCGCTCGGAGACCAACCTAATTCATTTTGAATTTTATCGATACTGATTGCATAACGCCAATCATGCCCCGCCCTATCTTTAACAAAGGTAATCAGTTCGGCGTGTGGATTCAGGGTGGGATAAATCGTGTCCATTATTGTGCAAATGAGTTTCGCGAGATCGATATTACTAATTTCATAATTACCACCAATGTTGTAGGTGTCGCCCACTTTGCCATGGTGGAGTATTTGCAATATAGCCTGACAATGCTCTTCTACATACAACCAATCACGTATATTTGAGCCATCACCATATACGGGGATGGGAAATTGATTAAGGCATGCACTGATGGTAGTAGGTATAAACTTTTCGTCATGTTGATAAGGACCAAAATTATTTGAACAGTTAGAGAGGGTGCAGGGTAAGTTATACGTTTTGGTGTATGCCCTTACCAATAAATCTGAACTTGCCTTGCTGGCTGAATAGGGAGAATTGGGTTCATAATGAGAGGTTTCCGTAAAAGGCGCCTCAAGTTTATCTAAACTTCCGAATACCTCATCGGTAGAAATATGATGGAAGCGACATTGAGTAGGATCCAGAGCATAACGTTGACGCCATACTTCTCTTGCAACGTCAAGCAAGGTAAAGGTACCCACTATATTTGTTTGAATGAATTGCCCTGGCTCATTAATAGATCGATCAACATGACTCTCAGCAGCAAAATGCACCACGGTATCGATAGAATGATGCATGAAAATTTCCGTTATAATCGCTCGATCAATTATATTCCCCTTCACAAAACGATGATTTGGGTAAGAAATAAGATCGGCAATATTCTTTATGGACCCCGCATAAGTTAATGCATCTAAATTTACAATAAATAAATTATCAGCTGTTTGTAATAGTTGCCGCACGAAATGACTGCCAATGAAACCAGCGCCACCTGTCACTAATATATTGCGAGGAGTATATTTATCCATGCGCAATTATCTGATTTTTATTACGTATCAAAATTTTATTTGCCTCGAGTAATGACTCAATCGTGCCTGCATCTGTCCAACGACCTACACAAATATCATATTCGAGCTGACGTTTTGAGATATAATAATTATTGACTGAAGTGATTTCATATTCTCCGCGAATAGAAGGTTTTGTGCTCTCAATAATGTCGAACACTTGATCATCATAAAAATATAAACCGACTACCGCATACTTCGATTTCGGCATTGAAGGTTTTTCTTCAATATCGATGACCTGACATTCATCCAATGCAGCTACCCCATAACGTTCAGGGTCCCCTACTTCTTTCAGCAATACCCTCGCGCCTTCCTTTTGCTCAGAAAAGCGTTTTACATAGGGCACAATACTGTATTCAAAAATATTGTCGCCTAATGCCACACAAATTTTATCGCCATTCGCAAACCCCTTCGCCAATGCAAGAGCGTGAGCTATCCCTGACGCTTCTTCTTGAACTTTATAAGTGAGTGAACAATCAAACATGGCCCCACTTCCCAAACAATTCACTACATCTCCCATATGAAAGGTACTAGTAATCACCAGAATCTCATGAATGTTGGCAGAGACCATTTGCCTTATTAAATGATAGATCATGGGTTCATGACCGACGGGGAGAAGATGTTTATTGGTTGCCCGTGTTAATGGGTATAAGCGGGTTCCTTTGCCCCCTGCAAGTATAATTCCTTTCATAGCTCCTGCCATCTTGTAGTTGGAACATTACAGTTCAGTACTTTTAGAAGCTGCACAAACATTTAGATTTGTGTGGAATTTCAATAAAAACCAAAAGAAAACTGCTCACCCATTTAAAGAGGCTACGCTTTTTCTTTTGATTATTCGTTGAAGGTTCAGCCAAATATGGACTTCGCTTCTAGAGGCTGAACAGTTACAGTTAAACTAGCATAATTTCAAATTCGTGGTCAACTCAGCGTTGTTGCAGATTGCGTGACTTAGCCATCGTCCCGCAAACAAACTTTTCTACATCGTCCCCCGATGTATACTTCATTCCCTGACGTGCACTTCATTCCCGACGTACACCTCTCATTCCCCGACGTACACCTCTCATTCCCCGACGTACACCTCTCATTCC
>JACCWJ010000020.1 GCA_013697705.1 Gammaproteobacteria bacterium
TTTGAGGCTTGAATTTCCCTGGATTTCGCTACGCTACATCCAGGCTACAACACCCTCAAAGTAGCCTGGATGTAGCGTAGCGAAATCCAGGGCTTATTCAGTTTGATGCGGTTGCCATGGAAACAAAAGTTATAAAGTTAATTTAATGCGGTATTTCTCAAATCGCAAATGCCAAGCTGACTCTGTGTCTCTCTATTTATAGCTTATATAAATAGGCTCATATACCGGCACTTGCTTGGTTGTGTTATCCATGAAAACAGGTCTTGAACCCACTTCTTTACATAAAATACGTCGGTCACTATTTTTATCTTTGAGGGACAGTGTATGATTACTATTCATCTTCATGCCGCTTTGACCAAATTTTCGCGTCGGGGATATTCTTTGCTCAAGAATAGCATCAATCTCATTCGGCGTAATTATTTCCCTCGAAACTTTCGATTTAGGGTAATTCACAAAAAACGCACATTTATTGGTATATTCAATAAACTTGCCTACTTTATTGCTGTCATTGATTAACATTGATTTATCTTTCATAAGAGTTCACCTGCATGAAGTTAATAGTGAACTCATCTTAATTGAATGAAGAGATGTAGATTACCGGATGATTTACTGAGGTTTTTGCAAAGAATAAAGATTCATGATTTATTTAAAGTAATTACTATTTAATGTATATTATTTCTATCAGGAGAAAAATATTGTGACATTAGTTTATCAAAGAAAAGTCTGTAAAGATGTGCTTACTATTTGTGAGCCATTGATCAATTTTTTTAATGTAAACTTCTTTGCGCACGTCCGCGCTTTCCATGATGGCGGTTTTGCATCCTTGATAACGCGTCCTGAGTTGGGGGAGCATTATATTACACAAAAATATCCCATTCAATTTAGTGGTGGCAATGGTATTGTTCTTGCAAATGGGTTCTATGTGGTATCAGGAAATAGTGATATCTATACTATTAAAATAGCTGGTGATCTGCGTGAAAGATTCAACACTGATCATTTTGTTTGTATTATTGATAAACAAAAAGACTTTGATGACATGTTTTCGTTGGCTACAACCCCCGACAATACTTATATTTTAAATAAATATATAAATAATTTAGATTTGCTTAATCAATTTTTGCTTTATTACAAAGAAAAATCGAAATCTTTAATAGCAAAATCGAAAGTAGCTAGATATAGCAGTGAGCATTTCGGGGCCACGACTCAACCAATGCCTTGTAATATAGCTGATCGAGAAGCCTTTATACAAACGATGCCGCTAAACAAAATTACTCTTCGGGGAAATTTAGGGGATGCAGTGATATCAAAACGAGAATTGGATTGCCTAAAACTGATTATAAAATGTTATTCATTTAAACAAATTGGAAAAACGTTAGATATTTCTCCACGTACCGTTGAAACGTACGTGAATACTTTGAAAAGCAAATTAGGTTGTGACACGAAGTTAGAATTAGTCAATTTGGTCTTTTCATTAAAGCATCCGTGTTTATATTAAATATGTCAGAGTTTCAATCAAATAGTATGTGATTTCTCCTGCAGATGCGGTGACCCTTCATTTTTAGTGTTTTCTGGTTTGTTCAAGAAAAAATTATACCAAGGACCCGTTGTAGAATTAGAATGGTCTTCTCGTACTAAGGGCATTAATTTATTTATTTGGTCAAAATTATCACTTGTATTGATTTCTAATTTAATGGAGGAGTTATATAAGTCTTGAAATTGCTTATAGATAGATTGAATTTCATTATTTAATTCTCTAACTTTACTGCAGCTAATATCAATGACCTCGCTATATAACTCATCAAATACCTCTGAAATCATAGCATAAGCCTTACTTTGAAATTTTTCCTCATAGGATTTGCTATGGGCAAGTTTCATGTATATTAATTGAAAAAGCTCGGTGAACCGTTTTTTCTTTTCCTCATCTACTAGGGAATATAAATCAATGGTTTTAACTTCTGTGCTGCCGTAAAGCTTGGGTGACAATTTATAGAATTTGTTGCCCTGGGAATAGTAGTTTTTAGGTAAAGTGATTTTCTGCTGCTTCACGACCTTAAGTAGGTTGGTGAGTCTTTCATGTGAACGATTATATTGTTCAGCTATTGGATTGAAGTCACTTTTCATTTTAAGTAAATTCGCTTCCCATAACTTTTTGTTATTTGGTAATTCTTCAATTCCAAGCAATTGTGTTTCAAAATACCAGGTGTAACAATCATCAAAGGACTTTTTGATTAAATACGCGATCTCCTTTGCCTCCTCAGGTGTAGCTTTAATATTGAACAGCTCGCATAATAAATTTCCTAGCTTGAAGTAAATCTGAGTTACCATATCCGCTCCATCTATATAGTTGTGATCCTGTTAGATCAGGTTTATTGGTAATGTATTTATTGCATACTTTCTGTGAGCAAAATATATGAATTTAGCAAGTAAAAGCAGGTGCCAATTTGGCAGCCCGGGGGTTATCGTCGGTTGAAAAGATCATTATGTTCCAATTGCTCTATTATGTTTTAGAACACGCGACATCATTTTTCAATGAACAGAATTAAAAACGGCGTATTTTGATTGTTCCGGCTCCCTCAATCGGCGACTGATCGCAGGGTGGGGGAGCTGGAGCTAAGTTGTGGCTTTCTCAGTACTAGGGCGCATGACAACTGTCTCTCATGAAACCCACAGGCTACTCTAGGTAGCTTGATGAGACCAAGAGGAAGACAGATTCTTAAAACGTGAAGGGGCCATAATACTGCGCTCAACAGGTTAGTCTTCATCACAGTTTTTGTATTCTTCTGCCATCTTTTCTTCAGATTTTTTCATCATACTTTGTAATTTTTCTTTCTGCTGTACGTTTAGAATAGAAAAAATCTGGTTTTTAGCGGTGATTTTAGACTTCATCATATCACCAATCAGTTTGGCTTTCTTATCGACTAAGCTATTGACGTTATCTTGGCTCATATTAGGAGAAGTAGCTTCCTGACTTAATTGAGGTTCTATGCCATTCATCTGTGCTCCAGCTGCTTTCAAATTGGATTTTAGCTGGTCTAAAATTGGCATGATTTTAGCTTTTTGCGTATTATCAAGATTCAACGATTGGACCATCTTGCCAAGGCCTTCTCGACAAATGGAGGTATCAGCAAAGACTATAGGGTTAATAATTAAAGAAGAAACGAAGACAATCATCCATAAAAATTTTTTAGACATCACACTTTCCTTTTTTTATTTACAACCTATATAGTATATACCGATCCTTTCGATTTTTGTGAAATACCTTGGTCCGCCACTTTCTACTGCTTGTTACTTAAGTTGACAACACTTTCCTCTAGATGAAAATGCTGCTGCGTCCTAGGTTCTTCAACATCATGACGTGGTTTAAAGAATGCCATACTCCTAATCGCTTGAGATTTAAATATTCCGTAATCGCTATTACAGGAGACATCTATTTCATAGGGTATACCTAAGCTGCTATCTGCTAATTGACAAAGTTTTTGAAAATCATCATACGTAAAAGAGTTAGCGGTTTGAGTCTTGGTGAATTCTAGATAGAAATCTTCAACTATTTTACCTGTCTTTAGCCTTGATTCAACCTTGGTTTTTTTAATGACAAGATCAATACCTAAGTGTTCTTTGAAAAACTGAATTAAATCATAACGGTTGATACCTGATCCTAGGGGGCATGAGTCGTAAGTATGGGGCGGGTCATCTAATCCTGAGACAATGCTCTTAAAGATACCTCCCTCTTTGAGTAGGCAGGCAGCATATAAAGTGACATCTCTAACGTTGCGAGCGTATGTCTGTGCGCCGTATACATCAATCACTAAATCAATAGTGCCAATATGATCTTTCAATAATGCGAGGTTATCAGGAATGAAGGAGTAATATATCTGATCACAAAAGTTAATATTTTCCTCAAATAACGGTGTTATACCGACCGCAATGACATAGGCGTCTGGTCGCAATTCTTTTATATCTCTCAATGCAAACCCGGCACCTGCTCCGAATTCAACAATTTTTGGATTTACGGGAAGGTTACGTAAAAAATCATCTTGATGTGAGCTTTCCTCTAATGATTTGAGTGTTTGCGGGGTTAATAATTTAACGTAATCAGTTTGATAACGGCGTTGGTACGGCCATTGGAGCTGGGGATGTTCTTGACCGTCATCAAAAATAGCATCGCACCAACGACCTACAACTTGATATGCCTTCGAATCTGGGAGAGGAGCAAGGGGTCTCAATATTGGCAGGTAAGGGCTAGTCGATTTAAAAATTTTATTACCTTTAAAAAATTGTAGTTCTGTAGAGACGTTCTGATTATTACTGAATGCTTCGATAAACTCTAATGTGTCTGTATTCGGGATCTCAAAATAACAATTTAATAAATTCAGAAAATCTAATTTGCTAATTTTTTTATTATCTTGCACATAATCTAGCTCTTGGCCATAGAGATTTTCTTGATTAACTACATAACTACATCTTACTGTCCATACACCACTTGTATTAATTAGCTCGGACCTCTCCTGACTCGGTTTTTTCACAGTAAATGTCGTGTGAATAAATTGATTCGCGTGCGCTGTTGTAGGAATAAATTTTTCATCATACTGCTGATAAAAAGATTTTGCACCTAGGTCAGAATCAAAATAAAATTTTATTGTTTGAATTACTTGATGTGAAGTAGCTAAGTGTTTGTGCTTAACTTTATATGAATGAACTCCATATAATGGAATCTTATCTGAATTGCTATTTGAATTTTTGTCTAGCATCAATCTGTCCTCCTGTGGATGAACGATGGATGCTATTTTTTTGTGTTAGCTTTAAACACGTCGAAAAACGGTCAAGTATTTATCGCATAATCACGATGAACTGTTGCTTGGTTGTTAGATTGTAGGTGCTGTGAAAAATGTGGGGGGGCGGAAGAAAGGTAACTCTTTGTACTGGAGGGAAAAAATTAGCGTAATTTGCTGTCGTAGTGACTTTATTTTTTATGTCGATATTAAGACAGTTTTTTCAATAATTATTATCAAATTCTATTGATGGAATGGCAGGGAGGATTTAATAGGGATTTTAAAGGAGCTCTAGAAAAGGAGCGAGCCCAGCAGTAGAAGTTTTTTCGCCAAGTTGGAATAGGGTGTAGCATTGATATTTTTGTTTGCAGGCTTCAATATACCTTTCAATAGTCTTGTATGAGACATTATGGATCTTTGCAATCATAACGGCAGATTTCCCTAATTTTAGCCACTTTAAGCATTCCAGTTCATTTTCGGTCAGAAAATAATGAAATTGATTTCTGAAATAAATGGTATCTTTTAAGGTATTAATAAGGGCAACACTTTTAGGATCTAAAGATACTGCGACAACTTTTTTCTTATGGATTTTTTTATTCGAAACTATTTGCACCGGATATTGATAGACTGCAGCGATTTCAGGTATTGATTGCAAGCATTTTTTAAAATAGAGGATAAAGGCATGTAATGAATCCATTTTCTCAATGTAGCGCTGGTTAATGCCGATATCTGTCATATGCCCACTGAAATGAAAACAATGAGTGATCTCTTCTGCATGCTGCGAGATCGTAAGCGTATGCCCCTGGTCAAAGGCCGCAGCCATACGATAAAGTTCCTCTGTTGGTCGATCGATCTTTAAATAATCCCAAAAATCGTAATGATATTTTTTTGGGGCTTTATCAAAGCGACAATGAACATCGTTTCGCGCATGATTATGTCGGAGATATTCCGCTGCGTAATCTGGCTTTGATCCTAAACAAAATGCGTTGCCATTAATATCTATCGCCGTATAGCCAAAAAAATGGATGCCTAGATTCACCAAGGGGGAGCAGATTTTTTTCAATACTTCAGAATGAGCAAGGCTGGGATTTTTTTTGATTTCGGAATTATTCATCATACATCGCGTCTTCAAAATAACTCAGGAGTCACGTCTTGAATTATCAGTTATTTAATTATTATTTGTATATCTTACAATATAAGAGGTGACCCTGACATTTTATCGATAAGGTAACCATATGCCGTAGGGATTACAAACTCAACCTCGGTTGTTCTATGAAATCATCAATTATTAATTTGAAATTAGACTTAATTTTTCTGAATGGGCCATACTCCGCAATGAGCTCCGTTACAGGAGGGTTATCTCCTGATGAGAGTTGGCCTACGTAAAATTTAAAATCAAAACCTTTAATGCCTTTATCTAAATGGATACTCCAGTGGTCGGTGCCATCATTTTTTAAACGAATTGCACTTTTACACTCACCTAGATTAGAGTCAGGTCCCGAAATAAATAACGCTTTCCCATCTCCCAAACCAATTTGTGCTTTCATTTCAAAGGCGCGCTCATCTAATTGGTATGGAAGATAACCAGGAGCTTTAGCAAGTTTTCCATCCTGAAAAGTCACGAAATATTCTTCCTTTTGGCTTTCTATACTAATGATGTGTTTCGCAAATTCCTCAAATTTTTCGCTAGAAGATAAAGTGTCACTTTTTTTAAATTTTTCAAAGAGCTGTTTGGTTTCTTGTGGCACTAAATCTAAAAATATAAAAGTGAGTTTGTCATGCCCCACAGGCGGTAACGTATGATAACCATTCATATCCCAAATGCGCGGGGACAGTATAAACTCAAAATAATTTGGGGAATTTAGGAATCTTATAGGATCTAGCGTTCCATCACCGAGCTGAGGGACAAAGCCAATACAGGATTTTCTGCGGTTTAAATGGATCTGTAATCGATTATATAGCTCCTTGGATATTACATTTTCTTCGTCTGAAACTAATTTTCCTTGCCAAGAAAAAAAATTATTAATTTGTCTCCGCCATAAATGTGCATCATTGCCTATATAGTTCATTCTGTGACAAGTCATTTGTGTTCTTAGGATGCTCTTATAATCTAAGAAAGACATCATGTGTAAAATAATTTCATCAGATAATAAAGCGAGTGAATCGACATGGTTATTATTATTCATGTCTAGCCAATTTGGTACTTCTGAATTAATTTCTCGTCGATTCATGCTCATGCTTTGGCCTTCATTTAAAATATCAAATTTAATCTAATTCCATTGCTATTTATATTGCTAGAGTCGCTTGAAATCATCCATCCCACCAACTGCTTTATTAATTTTTATCTGCTCTAGCTGTTCCAAATGGGAACTAGTAGGGTAACTATTTTTAGGTTGTTCCTTTTTAGGTTCCTCCTTTTTAGGTTGTGAAGCAATGTTTTGGTCGTCATAAGCGACTAGCTGAGAGTTAATCCATAGAGTGGTCATGCAAACATCTCTGTGCCAATTGTTGTACTGCCCTCATTCCAGGGGCTCATGGCTAACAAGTCTGTGGCATCTCCTTGATTCGGACGCGCGCTAGTTAATAGGTTGCCTTGTATGGCTAATATTCCTACAGCCGATTTAAATACGGTAGAACTAACACTAGATAGTGATGAGACTATTTTTGATAACATAGAGAAATGCTCCAGGGAATAATTACGAGATGGGGAATTGTACGAAATTATTCTTAATATTTTCTTAACAAGATATAAAATCGCAAAAAATGCTTTGTACTGGACAAAAAATTGGTTCTACTTATCATCGTCCCGGGACCCATCCTCCACGTCGTCCTGCGATTTATTCGCGGGATCCAGATCCGATGCTGGATCCCGCGAATAAAT